>CAVEBA010000005.1:18652-25265 GCA_963613695.1 Sphaerochaetaceae bacterium | reverse complement strand
TTCCTAATTCCTAATTTCTCTGAAAACCTTTTCAACTCCTAAACTTTTTTTGAAGTGGCATTCACTCGCGGGAACGCATATCTTGGCGCATTATATTTTTTTCACAAAGTTATGAGCGAAACACAGAAAAATTCCGGAAACTCCCTCGCAGATATTTCGCACGATCTTTTCGCCGTGCGCGCGGAAAAACTCAATCAGCTCCGCGCGGCAGGCGAAGATCCTTTCCGCGCCGAATGGGCGCAGACGCACACGTCAAAAGATTGCGACGCGATAATGCGTCCCGCGATTGAAGCGGCAAAAGCGGCGGGAACGGACGTTCACGAAATCCCCTCGACCACGGAGGAAGTTTCCGTTGCCGGGCGCGTGATCGCAATTCGCGTCATGGGCAAGGCGAGCTTTATGAAACTGCTCGACCGCGACGGCGTGCAGCAGGTTTATCTCACGCGCGACATTCTCGGCGAAGACCGCTACAACAAACATTTCAAAAAAATGGTCGACATCGGCGATTTCGTCGGCGTTCGCGGCGAGCTTTTCGTCACGAAGACGGGCGAAGTCACGGTGCGCGCGCGCGCTTACGGGCTCGTTGCGAAAGCGCTCCGCCCGCTTCCGGAAAAATGGCACGGGATCACGGACGAAGAACAGGTTTCGCGCCAGCGCTATCTCGATCTCATCGCGAATCCGGAGTCGAAAAAACGTCTGATGCAACGCTCGCAGATTATCGCGGAAATCCGCAAATTTCTCTGGGCGAAAGATTTCGTCGAAGTCGAAACTCCGGCGTTGCACCCGATTGCGGGCGGCGCGGCGGCGCGACCGTTCGTCACGCACTTCAACGCGCTCGACTGCGAATTTTACCTGCGCATCGCGTTGGAACTTCACTTGAAACGCTGTCTCGTCGGCGGGATCGAACGCGTTTTCGAGCTCGGGCGCGTTTTCCGCAACGAAGGCATGGATCGCCGCCACAATCCGGAATTCACGATGTTGGAAATTTATCAGGCCTATTCGAATTACGAAGGCATGATGACGCTCATTCGCGAAATGATTCAACACCTTTGCCGCACTGTTATCGGCTCGACGACGATCACGCGCTACGACGGGCAAATCATCGAGCTCGGCGGCGAATGGCGCGTTGCCGATTACAAAGATCTCGTGCGGGAACGCACGGGGCGCGCCGATTGGTTTGAGCTTTCAAAAGCGGAAAAAATCGCCGAATGCCGCCGCATGGCGGACGAAATCCGTTCCCGCGCACAGGCGGAAGCTGCCGCACGCGGCGAAGAGCTCAAAAACAAGGATTTGATGGTGCCCGACCCGCGGGAAGACTGGGAAGATTACGAAGTAACGAACGAAGTCTACGGCAAGCTCATCGAGCCGAATCTGATTCAGCCGACATTCGTCACGCACATTATGAAAGAGCTTTGCCCGCTCGCGAAAATCAACGAAAAGGATCCGAGCGTCATCGACGTTTTCGAGCTTTGCATCAACGGGCAGGAAATCGCACCCGCGTATTCCGAGCAGAACGACCCGATCACGCAGCGCAAAATGTTTGAGCTGCAGGCGGGCGAAGAAATTCAGAAAATCGACCAAGACTTCCTCGTTGCGATGGAACACGGCATGCCGCCCGCCGGCGGAATGGGCGTGGGCATCGATCGTCTCTGCATGTTGCTCACGGGTTGCGCAAACATTCGCGAAACGATTCTCTTCCCGACGCTGAAACCGGATTACGTTTCCGGTCCGCAGAAAAAGGAAGCCTAAACGCGGGAACGCTCCGCGCAGAAATTTTCCCCACGAAAAAAAAATTCAAAAGAAAAAAAATATCATGAAACAAAACACGCCCCTCCTCGCCGCGTTTGCAGCGCTCGCCCTCGCCGGATTTGCCGGCGCGGAAAATCTTCCGTTCGCCGCCGTTCCCGCGTTTGCGCAGGACGTTCCCGCCGCATCGTCCGTCAAGCAACTCGCCGCGAAATTTTCGCCGGAAGCGAATCTCGACCTTTCCGGCGAAACGCTCGTCTACAAAAATCTGCCCGCCGGCGTGAGCGCAAAAATCATCGGCACGACGTATGAACAGCTCGTCGATTTCGACGGAAAAATCCGCCGCCCGATTTCGCCCAAGTCCACGAAACTCACGTTCGAATTGAGCGATGCCGCCGGCGCAACCGCGCAAACGGCAACTTTCGACGTCGCCGTTCCCGTGGATTCGAAAATTGCAAAAATGCCCGCCGCTACGCGCAATGCCAAGCCCGCCGTCGTTCCCGCGTTGCAGGAATGGCTCGGCGGCGAAGGCGCGTTCGTTCCCGCGGAAGATTTCGCAATTGTCGTTCCCGCAAAATGCGCAAACTTCGGAACGCCCACGTTGCGGGAACGCGCAGAACTTTTCGCGGCGGAACTTTCCGAAATTTTCGGGCGAAAAATCGCGGTAATCGACGCGCTGCGCCCGGACAAAGCGGACATCATTCTCAACGTCGATCCGAAAAATGCCGGCGCCGCAAGTCTCGGCAAAGAAGGCTACAGAATTTTTGCCGCGAGCAACGAGCTCGTCGTTTCCGCCGCGGATCCGCTCGGCGCATTTTGGGGCACACGCACGATTCTGCAGGTTTTCCGCCGCCACGAAAACACGTTCCCGGGCGGGATCGCAGTCGATTATCCGCAGTATCCGTTGCGCGGATTCATGTATGACGTCGGGCGCAAACCCGCTTCGTTGCAAGCCGTGCGCGATGTCATGCGCACGATGTCTTACTACAAACTGAACGATTTTCAGCTCCACTTGAACGACAATTTCATCTGGTTGCACGAATACACGAAAACGCCGGACGAAAAAACCGCGACCGATGCGCAGAAAGCCGCCGCGCGCGCCGAAGTGCTCGCCGCCGCGCCGACCGCGTTCCGCCTCGAATCCGAAGTCGTCGGCAAGGACGGCACGCCGCTCACCGCGTCCGACCGTTTTTATACGAAACAGGAATTCGGCGCGCTCATCGACGAAGCAAAACTCTACGGCGTGAACATCGTTCCCGAGCTCGACGTTCCCGGGCACGCGATGAGTTTCGTCCGCGTGCGCCCCGATTTGATGTATCGCGGAAAAGTTTCCAAGCCGCACGACGTCGAACGCACCGCGATGCTCGACGCTTCCGACGAAGTTTTCGATCCCGCCACGGGAAAAACTTTTCGCGAGGAAACGCTCGATTTCGTGCAATCCGTTTTTGACGAATATTTGCTGCCCGGCAAAAACGGCGAAAAGCCCGTCTTCCGCGATGCCGTCGTGCACATCGGCACAGACGAATATTACGGGAACGCCGAAGATTACCGCGCTTTCGCCGACGCGATGCTCAAATACGTGAAATCCCGCGGGCACACGCCGCGCCTTTGGGGAAGCCTTTCCGTGAAGCGCGGGAAAACGCCCGTGGACGGCAACGGCGCACAAATCGACGTGTGGAATCTCGGTTGGCAAAATCCGCACCTCGCGCTCGAACACGGTTTCGACCTCGTGAACATTCTCGACGGCACAAGCTATGTCGTGCCCAACGGAATCGGCAACGTCGGCGGCTACGGCGACTTGCTCGACCTGCCCTTCCTTTACTCGCCGGCGTGGCAACCGCACACGTTCGGGAACGTTCCCGTCGTCGCCGGAATGCCGAAACTCCTCGGCGCACAGTGGGCGCTTTGGAACGACAACTCGTTCCGCAAAGACACCGGTCTGACGGACTTCGATCTCTTCGAACGCATTCGAAAAAGCTGCGCCGTCTTCGCCGAAAAAACGTGGAACTCGGGCGACGACGCTTCCTATCGCGACTTCATGCGCACGGTGAAAAACGTCGCGTTCCCGCCGCTGACAAATCCGGAATACGCCGCGAAAAACGCCGACGGCGAAACGCTTTTCGCGCTCGAAAAAGGCGTTCCCGCAGGCAAAAGCATCGCCACCGGACAACTCGGCATCGCGCCGAACTACACCGCAGAATTCCGCGTGAAAAAAATCGGCAACGCCGACGGCGAACAAACGCTCTTCTCCGGACCGACGGGAACGTTTGTCGCCGTGCGCGCAAGCGACGGCAAAGTCGGAATCACGCGCGACACGTGGAGCTATTCGTTCAACTACACGTTGCCCGCCGACCGCGAAGTCGCACTCAAACTCGTCGCAAAAAATCGCACGCTCACGCTCTTCGCCGACGGCGTCGAAATCGGCGCGCCCGTGCGCGATGTGTTCCCGGAATCGCATAAATTCTCGACTTTCGTGTTCCCGCTCGAAACCGTCGGCGCGAAAAACGGAAACGTCGAACTCACCTCGCTGAAACTCACCAAAATCGTCGAGCCGGGAACGGAAGACGCCCTGCCCGCCGATGCAATTGCGGCAGTTTCCGCAAGCAGCGAACACGGACGCGGCGCCGACGGCGATGCTTCCGCGCTGATCGACGAAGACGTTGATACTTACTGGCACAGCCGCTACGCACCGACCAAGGACGCGCCGCCGTTCGAAATCGTCGTCGAGCTCACCAAGCCGACCGCGCTCGCCGGATTCGCTTTCCTGCCGCGCCAAAACGGCGACAACGGGAACGTGAAACGCGCCGAGCTCTTCGCAAAAAATGCCGACGGCGTTTGGGAAAAAATCGGAGATTTCTCCGAAGAAAATCCCTCGCGCAAACTGAAAAAAATCGCGTTCCCGTCGCGCACGACTTCCGCGCTGAAACTCGTCATTCTCGACGGCGTCGGCGGCTTCGGAACAATCGCCGAAATCTATCCCCTCCGCGCGCGCTAAGCGCGCCGCACGGGGCGGCGGGAATCAACAGGACTTCTTCCTAATTTCTAATTTCTAATTTTTAATTTCTCTGAAATCTCCTCAACTTTTTTCGCGTTCCCGCGAAAAAATTTCTTGACGGACGAAAAGCGAAAGAGTTTCCTTTCGGAAAATTTCGTTTTTGCATGAATTGCAATTTCAACAACATCTGGTGGTGGCGTTCCTCTTTTGAAGACGGGCGTTCGCTTGCCGCGTAAAATTTTCCTCGAGAAATTCCGCATAAACGAAACGTTTTTTACGAATGCCCGCTTCCGACGAAGCGGGTTTTTCTTTTTCCGAAAACAACAATTTCACAAAAAATTCAAAATGAACACACAAGTCCAACTTCCGAAAATCCCGGCGAAATACGTCGGCGTGCCGCTCGACCTTTACGAACGCGTGCGACGCGGCGCAAGCGCGAACACGCTGTTGCTCGAATCGGCGGACATCACGACGCACGCGGGAACGCAAAGTCTGATTCTCGCCGATGCGAGCCTGCGCATTGAATGCCGCGGTCGGCGCGTTGTCGTCGAAGCGCTTTCCGCAAACGGCGCGGCGGCGTTCCCGCCGTTGCGCAAGGCGCTTGCGGACGTTCCCGCCGAGACGGAAAGCCCGACGAAGCTCGTTTTCGCGTTCCCGCCGGTTGACGCTGAGCTCGACGAAGAAACGCGCCTGCGCGCGCGTTCGCCGCTCGATGTGTTGCGCGCCCTGCGTGAAACGTTTTCGCCGAAAAACGCACCGGAGCTCTTTTTGCTCGGCGGAATTTTCGGCTACGACCTCGTCGAAGTTTTCGAAAAATTGCCCGCCGTTGCCGAGGGCGCGAACACGTGCCCGGACTTTCTTTTTTACCTCGCGGAAACGGCGCTGAAACTCGATCACGTTGCACGCACGACGGAGATTTTTTCGCTGTTGCTCGACGGCGCGCCGGAATCCGAGAGCGAGCGCCTGCGGGAACGCATGAACGCCCTCGCGCTCGCGTGCGAAAATTTCGTTCCCGCAAACGCGCCCGCCGCGGAAACGACAACGGGAACGCTCCCGATTACGCTCGGTAAAAGCGATAAAACTTACTGCGCCGAAGTCGAATATCTCAAAACGTTCATTCGCAAAGGCGACATTTTTCAAGTCGTGCCATCGCGCACGTTTCGCGCGCCCTGCCCGAATCCCGTTGCCGCCTACCGCGCGCTCAAAAAAAACAATCCGAGCCCCTACATGTTTTATGTGGACGACCGCGATTTCACCGTTTTCGGCGCTTCTCCGGAAATCTCCGTAAAATTCACGGCAGCGACGCGTCTCGTCGAGCTTTACCCGATCGCGGGAACACGGCGACGCGGTTTTCGTGCCGACGGCACGATTGACTGCGATCTCGATTCGCGCGTCGAATTCGGTCTGCGCATGGACACGAAAGAACTTTCCGAACACTTGATGCTCGTCGATCTCGCGCGCAACGACCTCGCGCGCATCGCAAAGCCGAATACGCGCCGCACGAGCGAGTTGCTCAAAGTCGATCGCTACAGCCACGTGATGCACCTTGTCTCGCACGTCGTCGCAGAACTGCGCGACAATCTCGACGCGCTCCACGCCTACCTCGCGTGCATGAACATGGGCACGCTCACGGGAGCGCCGAAAATCCGCGCGACGGAGCTGCTCCGCGAAGTCGAACGGGAACGCCGCGGCAGCTACGGCGGCGCAGTCGGATACCTCACCGGGAACGGCGATATGGACACATGCATTTTGATTCGCTCCGCATTCGTGAAAAACGGCACCGCAACGGTGCAGGCGGGCGGCGGCGTCGTGCTTGATTCCGTGCCGCAAAACGAAGCGGACGAATCCCGCAACAAGGCGATGGCACCGCTC
>CAVEBA010000005.1:12895-18642 GCA_963613695.1 Sphaerochaetaceae bacterium | reverse complement strand
CTCGTCGCCATCGCGCAAGCGCAAGGCAAGAAACCGGCGTTCACCGAATAACGAAATACGTTCCCGCAAAAATTTTGTGATAAAAATTTCAATACATCACGGCAATGAGTAAAAATATTTTCCTGCTCGATAACTTCGATTCGTTCACCTACAACCTCGTGGACGAATTTCGCTCCGCCGGACACAACGTTCGCGTCTACCGCAACAGCATCGCGGCGGAGAAAATTTTCGAAAAAATGAAAGAGACGAAGGATCCGATCCTCGTCATTTCTCCCGGTCCGGGAACGCCGGACGAAGCGGGTTGCCTGTTGCGACTGATCGCGCTCTGCCACCGCAAATTTCCGATTGTCGGCATCTGCCTCGGACATCAGGCAATCTGCCGTTTCTACGGCGGCGTTGTCGGTCCCGCGCCGGAAATCATGCACGGCAAAAGCTCGCTGATTTCGCACACGGGAACGGGACCGTTCGAAGGCATGCCGAATCCGTTGCCCTTTGCCCGCTATCACTCGCTCGCGGCGACGGTCGTTCCCGCGACGCTCGAAGTCATCGCGCAATACAACGGCACGGCGATGGCGGTGATGAACCGCGCGGATCGCGTTGTCGGATTTCAGTTTCACCCGGAATCCATCATGTCGCCGAACGGTTCCGAATTGTTGCGGCGGACGCTCGACCTCGTTTCCTGCGAGTCGCGCCGCGCGGACGTGCAGGCGTTGCTCAATCTGCTTTACGCGAAAAAAAATCTTTCGACGGCGCAGTCGTGCGAGCTTTTCACGGAAGTCATTCGCGGGAACGTCGAACCCGCAACGCTCGCCGCAATTTTGACTGCGCTCAAACTCAAAGGCGAAACGCCGGAGGAAATCAGCGGTGCGGCGCAAGCGCTTTCCGAAAATGCGCGCGCGTTCCCGCGCCCGGATTACGCGTTCTGCGACATCGTCGGCACCGGCGGCGACGGCGTCGGCACGATTAATATTTCGACGACATCGGCGCTCGTCGCGGCGACCTGCGGCGTAAAAGTCGCCAAGCACGGCAACCGCAGCGTATCGTCGAAATCCGGTTCGTCGGATTTGCTCAACGCGCTCGGCGTGAAAATTTCGATTTCGCCGGAAGCGGCGCGAGAATGTCTCGACCGCTTCGGTTTCTGTTTCCTTTTTGCCGCGTATTATCACGGCGGAATGCGTTACGCCGCGCCCGTGCGCCAAGCGATGAAAACGCGCACGATTTTCAACGTGCTCGGACCGCTGATCAATCCCGCGTGCCCGACGTTTATGCTTCTCGGCGTGTATTCGCCCGCGCTCGTGCGTCCGATTGCGGAAACTCTGAAACAACGCGGACTGCAACGCGCGATGGTCGTTCACGGGAACGGTCTCGACGAAGTTTCCGTCAGCGGAAAAACGCAGTGCGCGGAACTGCTCCCGAACGGCGAAATTCGCGAATACGAACTTTCGCCGGACGATTTCGGTCTGCCCGCGTTCCCGCAAGAAAGCGTGCTCGGCGGCAATCCCGAAGAAAATCGAAAAATCACCGAAGCAATTCTGCGCGGGAACGGTTCGGCGGCGCACAACGCCGCAATCGCCGCAAACGTTGCGCCGTTGCTTTACATGAACGGGAACGTCGCGACACTCGCCGAGGGCGCAAAACTCGCGCTCGAAACGCTCGCTTCCGGAAAAGCGTGGACGCGTGCGCGCGAAATCGTCGATTTCACGAGCGGAAAGTAATGGCGCGGAAATGGAGAACAGAGGAGTGAATATTCTCGAAAAAATCGTTGCCGCAAAGCGCGAAGAGCTCGCCTTGCGCAAGCGTTCCCGCCCGCTCGAAAGTTTTCGCGGGAACGTTTCGCCGAGCGATCGCGATTTCTACGGCGCACTCGAACGCCGCCGGCGCGCGGGCGTTCCCGCGTTCATTCTCGAATGCAAAAAGGCTTCGCCCTCGCAAGGGCTTATTCGCGCGGACTTCGATCCCGCGACGATTGCCGACGTGTACGCAAAATACGCGGACGCCGTTTCCGTGCTCTGCGACGAAAAGTTTTTCCAAGGACGCTACGAAAATATTCCGCTCGTGCGCGCGCGCTTGCCGCAACCCGTGCTTTGCAAGGAATTCGTCATCGATCCGTATCAGATTTTTCTCGCGCGAAGCGTCGGCGCGGACGCCGTTTTGCTCATGCTTTCCGTGCTCGACGATGCGACTTACGCCGCCCTCGCGGCACTCGCGCATTCGCTCAAAATGGGCGTGCTCACCGAAGCGGATTCGCCGGAAGACGTGCGCCGCGCAAACGCTCTCGGCGCGCGCGTAATCGGCATCAACAATCGCAATCTGCGCACGCTCGAAACCGATGTCGCGCGCACGCGGGAACTCGCCGGCGCCGTTCGCGCGAATGCCGTGCGCGTTGCCGAATCCGGAATTCGCTCGCACGTGGACGCGCTGGCGACGGCGCCTTTCGCCGATGCGTTTTTAATCGGAACTTCGCTGATGCGAGAACACAATCTCGACCGCGCCTGCCGCGCGTTGATTTTCGGCGAAAACAAGGTTTGCGGACTCACGCGCGCGGAAGACGCTCGCGCCGCGCGCGATGCGGGAGCGCTTTTCGGCGGACTGATTTTTGCGGAAAAATCTCCGCGCCGAGTTTCGCGGGAACGCGCGGCGGAAATCGTCGCGGGAACGCCTGAGCTCGATTTCGTCGGCGTTTTTCAAAATCAGACGCCCGAGGAAATCGCGGATGCGGCGCGCGCGCTCAAACTTTTTTCCGTGCAACTTCACGGCGACGAAGACGCAAATTTCGCCGCACAGCTGCGCGAAAAACTTCCCGCGGGAACGCAAATTTGGAAAGCGCTTAGCGCGGACGCGGAAAGCGCGTTTCGCGTTCCCGAAGCGACGGCGGCGGCGTTCGATTGCTTCGTGCTCGACAGCGGGCGCGGCGGCACCGGCACCGTTTTCGATTGGGAAAAAATTCCGGACGCGCTGAAACGCCGTTCATTGCTCGCCGGCGGGATTTCTCCGGAAAATGCGCAAGCCGCGCATCGCATCGGTTGCCTCGGCTTAGATTTCAATTCCGGCGTTGAAATTTCGCCCGGCGAAAAGTCCGCAGAAAAAATCCGCGCCGCATTCGACGCGCTGAAACGTTTTTAACTTTTTCCATTTTTCAAAAAAAAATTATGAATACGAAACTCAACCCGTTCTTCGGAGAATTCGGCGGCATGTATATTCCGCAGATTCTCGTTCCCGTGCTGTGCGAGCTCGAGAATGCGTTTGTCGAAGCGCAGGCGGATCCCGCATTTCGCAAGGAGCTGCGCGAGCTGCTCACCGAATTCGCCGGACGCCCGACGCCGCTCACGCTCGCAAAAAATCTCACCGCGGGAACGCGCACGAAGCTCTATCTCAAACGCGAAGATCTCCTGCACGGAGGCGCACACAAAACGAATCAGGTGCTCGGTCAGGCGCTTCTCGCAAAACGCATGGGCAAAACGCGAATCATCGCCGAAACCGGTGCCGGTCAGCACGGCGTTGCGACCGCGATCGCGTGCGCGTTGCTCGGCTTGAAATGCCGCGTTTACATGGGCGAAAAAGATTGCGAGCGCCAGCGCCCGAACGTTTTTCGCATGAAACTGCTCGGCGCCGAGGTCGTGCCGATTACGACCGGTTCGCGCACGCTCAAAGACGCCTGCAACGAAGCCATTCGCGACTGGACGGCAAACTACGCCGACACGCATTACTTGCTCGGCACGGCGGCGGGACCGCACCCGTTCCCGACAATCGTGCGCGAATTTCAGCGCGTCATCGGCGAAGAAGCAAAAGCGCAATGCCTGAAAAAAGAATCGCGCTTGCCCGATGCCGTGCTCGCATGCGTTGGCGGCGGCTCCAACGCAATCGGCATTTTTGCGGATTTTATCGACGAGCCGAACGTGCGACTCATCGGCGTCGAGCCGGGCGGAAAAGGCGTTGAAACCGGACAACACGGCGCGGCGATTTCCGGCGGCGGGAACATCGGCACGGGAATTTATCTCGGCATGCGCGCGCCGCTCATGCAGGACGCCGACGGACAAATTCAAGAATCCTACTCCGTTTCCGCAGGGCTGGATTTTCCCGCCGTGGGCCCGCAACACGCGTTTCTCGCAAAAACCGGACGCGCGGAATACGTGAACGTAACGGACGCCGAGGCGCTCGCCGCGTTTCGCGAACTCTGCCGCGAGGAAGGCATCATTCCCGCGCTCGAATCTTCGCACGCGCTCGCGCACGCGCTGAAAATGATTCGCGCCAATCCCGACAAAGAGCAGATCCTCATCGTCAACCTTTCCGGACGCGGCGACAAGGATCTCGAAACCGTGATGAAACTTTTCAATCTTTCGTAAAAAAAATATGCGTTATCAAAAACTTTTTTCCTCGCTCGAAGCAAAACGTCAAGGCGCGTTCGTGCCGTTCGTCGTGCTCGGCGACCCGAACAAAAACGTCTCGCTCGAAGCGATCGAAGCACTCATCGCCGGCGGCGCGGACGCGCTCGAGCTCGGTTTCCCGTTCTCGGATCCGCTCGCGGACGGCCCCACGATTCAAGAAGCGGACAACCGCGCGCTTGCGGCGGGAACGCGCATCGACGACTGCTTCGCGCTCATCGCCGAAATTCGCCGCCGCCACGCGGAGCTGCCGATCGGACTTCTCGTTTATGCAAATCTCGTCGTGCGTCGCGGCGAAGAAAAATTTTTCCGCGATGCGCTCGCGGCGGGAGCGGATTCGTTGCTCATCGCAGACGTTCCCGTGGAAATGAGCGCGCCGTTTCGCGAAATTTCCGCGAAAACCGGATTGCCGCTCGTTTTCATCGCGCCGCCCAACGCCGACGAAGAAACGCTGAAAGCCGTTGCGAAATTCGGGAACGGCTACACCTACCTGCTTTCGCGCGCAGGCGTCACGGGCGCGGAATCTCGCGCCGGCATGCCGATTGACCACGTGCTTTCAACTCTGAAAAAATTCGGTGCGCCGCCGCCCGTGCTCGGATTCGGAATCTCCGAGCCCGCGCAGGTACGCGCCGCGATGGACGCCGGCACCGCAGGCGCAATCTCCGGCTCCGCCGTCGTGCGACTCATCGCAAAACACCGCGACGACGTTCCCGCGATGCGCGCCGCGCTCCGCGATTTCGCCGCCGCGATGAAAGCAGCCACTTTTTTGCCGTAGGCAAAAAAGTTGAGGAGTTGAAAAGGTTTAGGAGTTGAGGAGTAGCGAGCGAATTTTTAATTCCGCTGAAATCTCTTCAACACCTTACTTTTTTTGCGGGAACGGCGGGTTGCGACGAGGGCGAGTGCGAGCGTTCCCGCGAGCAAACCGAATGCGCCGGGTTCGGGAATCGAAATCGTGAGCATTCCGGAATCCGAATCGTAGGCGAACGCGTAATCCGAGTCTTTCCACAGGGAATCACTTTCCCACCAGCCGACGTGTGCGTTCTCGTCGTTGAATGCGAGAGCCGATTCCGCCGCGATTTGCAGCGAAATCGTTGAGCCGTCCGCGGCGGTGAGCGAGGCGAGCGAGGAAATATCCACGTAGACGTTCGCGCTTTCGGAAACCGTAATTTTCCCGTTGTTTTCGGCGGTGATGAGCGGCGTTCTCGCGTCGCGCACGAAAAGTTTCAGCGCCTGATTTTCCGCCGTCAGCGAAATCTCCGTTCCCGCGCAGAGCGTCGCGCCGTCGTTGACGGCGAGACTTCCCGAGAACGTGCGCGTTGCCAATTTCGTCGTTCCGGAAATGACCGCGCGCGACGAATTTTCCGC
>CAVEBA010000005.1:3143-12885 GCA_963613695.1 Sphaerochaetaceae bacterium | reverse complement strand
AAAAGTTTGCGTTCCCGCGCCCGAAGTTTCGATGTTCACGTTCGCGAGCACTTCGCCGTAGAACGTGTGCGTCGCGCCCGCAGTCGTGATGATTTCAAGCGTGCGCGCTTCCGTTCCCGAGGAAAAATTTGCCAATCCGCTCAGCGGATTCGACGAAGCGTTCATCGCGAAAACTTTCGTACCCAAGCCGAAACTCTGATTGCTGTTCAGCCCGGCAATCGCGGAATCAAGCTGCAATCCGAGCCCGAGCTGTGAAGAAGCATTCCCCGAAACGGAGTTTGTTCCGAAAGTTACGGTCGTCGCCGATGTATCCGCGCCGTTGAGCACGACGGCGAGCTTGCGGGGAGCGCCGGTGGTGCTTTCCGCCGTGACTTTCGCTTCGATCGTTCCCGCAAACGCGCCCGTGCGCTCCGCCGCCGTTCCGTTGCCAAAGATAAAGCTCGAAACGTTCTGCGTTGCCGCGTTCCCGTCGAGCACGAGCTTCGTTCCCGCAGCGCCGCTGAGCGAAGCGATGCTCACGCTTTTGCTGTTGTTTGTGATTTTCAGCGTTCCCGTCTTGCCGTTCGCGAGCGAGACATCGCCGAGCGAGAGCGCCAGATTCAACGCCGAGCTTCCGAGCGAGAGCGTAAGGCTGTTCCCGAACGAAAGCGCACCGAGCGTTGCCGCCCCATTGATGTTCGTTGTGCCGGCGTTGAGAACTAAATTCTCGATGCTCGCCGCGCTGTTAATATTCGCTGTGCCGTTGTTGACGAAGATACTTTCGATGCTCGCCGCCCCATTGATATTCGTCGTGCCATTATTGAGAACGAAATTTTTGACGGTTGTCTTTCCGTTAAATTCCGTCGTTCCGTTGCCGGCGTTTGCGGTGAACGTATCGAGCCGCGTTTCGCCCGTGACGGTCAGAGTTCCGCCTCCCTTTTTGGAAAGATGCGAACCGAAAATTCCGCCGGTCACGGTGAAATTCGACTCCCCGTTCGTGTGCAGTTGTGAAGTGCCGTCGAGCGTGATGTTCCCGGCGAAAGTCTTATTTTTCTCATCGCCGGCGATTTGGAAATTCACGCCGTCGGCGAGACGATAGGAACCCGAGCCGATATTCGATTTTGAAAGATCGAAACACCCGGCGGCGATGTAGGCCGTTCCCGTGAACGTATCGCCGAGACTCAGAGTGCTTCCGTAGGCTTTGGTATCGGCATTGAACGCGACCTTAACCGATCCCGCGCCGGAAATTTTGTCGTAGGAAACGCTCTTCGCGCCCGAGCCGCCGACCGCGCCGAGATCGAGCACGGAGCTTGCGCTTTCGAGCGTGAGCGCGTCCCACGCGTAAGCGCCCGCAGTGCTTGCGGCATTTGCGAGCGTGAGCGTTTTTCCCGAAGCGACAAAAACCGAATCCGCGCGGAACGTATTCGTCGCGTCGGCATTCAGCGTAAGATTTTCTTCGACGAGCACCGTGCGCGCATCGACGGCGGCGCCGAGCGTCACGCTCGCATCCGCAGTCGCGAAAATAACGGAATCGCGGTCGTAGAATTTTTCCGTCGCCGTCGTGTCGGACTCGGACACGGTGAACGCCGTGGCGGTCTTGTCCCACGTTCCTGCGGCATCATCGCTCCAACGCAGCGTATAACTTCCCGTGCCGCCGAGCGTCAGCGTTCCCGCGGATTCGTCGAAAACGAAAGTCGTCGTGCGGGTGCCGAGCTCGGCGCCGTTCCAGAAAACGTTTTCCGTCGAAATCTCGCCCTCGAACGTCGCGCCGTTTTCAACTTTGAAAAGTTGCACCGTCACGGTGCTTTCGCCGAAATCGGTCGCGCCGTTTTCGTCGGCAAGATAGAGAAGCATATTTTCGCCGAAAGAAATTTTTCCGGCGGTCGTTGCGAGCACGGGCGTATTCGCGTCCGTTCCCGCGGTGAAAAGATTTGCCGTTCCCGCGAGTGCGAGCGTGCCGCCGTTTTCGACGGAAATCTCGCCGAGCGAAGTAAAGGTGTCGGCGAGCGTCACGGTTGCCGAGTTTTTCACGACGAGCGCCGCCGTGTCATCGCGAAGCGTGACGCCCGAGAGCGTGAGCGCGGCGTTGTCTTGCGCGACGATTGTCGAAGCGTTGAGCGAAATATTTTTCAGCGAAAATCCGCTCGCGGAGGAATCGCTCGGCGTTCCCGCGAAAGTCGCGACGGTGTTCGAGAGCCACGAGGAGCCGTCGTCCGCGCCGACGATTGCGGCATGCGAAAGCGTCGCGCCCGCGGAAAGCGTTCCCGCGGCGGTCGCGGCGGTTTTTCCGGCGAGCGTGATGCCGCCGCTCATCGAGAGCGAAGCGCTCTGCGCGACTTCGAGTGTGCCGAAGCTCAGCGTTGCGCCGGCGTCAAACGTTGCCGTTCCCGTCACGCGCAAGGTATCGCCGATGCTATACGTTCCCGAGCCGCCGAAATGTTGGTCCGTTCCCGCGAGCGTGAGTCCGCCGTTGCCGGAAGCGACGGTCAGCGTTCCCGTGAAATTTGTCCAATCGCCGGAAAGCGAGAGCGCGCCCGCGCCGGTTTTCGTCACCGTTCCCGCGCCGCTAAAATCGTTTGCGACGCCGTGGTCGGCGGCGAAATTCAGCTCGACGGAAGCGCCGCCGTTCGAGATCGTTCCCGTGCCGAGCGCGGCATCATTGTTCGCGTAAGTCGTTGCGCCGTCGTTATCGGAGAAAATAAAACCGAACGCCTTTGTGCCCTCGGCTTTGAAGCCGCCCGTGAAGCCGGAAAGATCGCCCGTGAATTTGATTCTGTCCGTGACATCGGTGCCGGATTCCGTGCGATCGACGAGGAAAAGCCCGTCGCCCGAGAATTTTCCGGAAAAAGTCGTTGTCGTGTTGCTGCTTCCGTCCGTGATTTTTACGGCGTAGTCGCCGTCGCCGTTTTTCAAAATGAAATCCTGCGCAAAGGTTTTTCCCTGCGCGAGATGAGAATTGACGGCGTTCGTGAGCGTAATCGTCGCGTCGTCTGCGGCGAAATCGTTGAAGTTGAGCTCGCCGCCGCTCCAATCGCCGGAAATCGACCACGCCGTTCCCGCGGATTTGTTCGTAACGACGAGATTGTTGTCCTTGCCGGCGTTGACGATTGACGCCGTTCCCGCGAAGTCCGTCATGTCCGAAATCACGAGTGCGCCCGCGCTCCCGTCAAACGTGTAATCGCCCGCGCCGGAAAGCGTGCCGAGCGTGCCTTTGCCGAAATGCGTTGCGGAAACGCCCGCGTCGATTTCGAGCACGCTTCCCGCCGCCGTTTCGTAGGCGAGCGTCGCCGAGCCGAGCGACACGCTTGCCGCGCCCGTTCCCGCGTCCGCATTGTAAGCGGAATTGCTCAGCGCGATTTGCGCGTTATTTGTCGAAGAAAGCGCGGTAAGATCCGCGAGCGCGACGTTCGTGTTCCCGTTGAGATCGAGCTTCACGATGTCCGTTCCCGCGCGGAGAAATGCGGAAATGTCGCCCGCGTTTGCCGTGCCGTATTTCAGCATACCGCCGTCGAAAACGACGGTTGTCGTTCCCGCGAGTGCGCCGTCGGCTTCGAGCGAAAGCGTTCCCGTGCTTTTGAGCGAAAGCGCGGTATCCGTCAGCGTTCCCGCGGCGGAAAGGCGAAGCGTGCCGCCCTCCTGCACCGTTGCGCCCTGCGCGAAAACGTTTCCGCCCGTGTTGGCGAGATTCAGCGTGCCGTCGAGCGAAACGACGAGCGCGGCGTTCGTTCCCGCGAGCCCGCCTTCGCCCGAAATTTCAAAAAACGCATCGCGCGCGAGCACGGTTCCGACTTCGTATTGCGCGCTCAACGCGATACTTTCGGGGCTCGTCGCGGAATTGCCCGAAGCGATTCCGGCGTTGCCGAAAATCACGGAATCACCCGCCGCAAACGCGACGTCGCCGGATTTTTCCGAATACCAGTGCGTGCTCGACGTGTCCCACGCGGCCTTGCCGTCCTGATGTTTCCAGACGAGACGCCCGTCCGCATCGACGGTGAGCATGAGCGCGCCGTTTTCGAGTTTGAGCGAAAAACGATCGGCGGAATTATTCGCGAGCGTGTATGTTCCGTCGGTCAGCGCGCTTGCGGCGTTGCCGGAGAGCAAGGTGTAGGACCCTTTCGCGAGTGTTCCCGCGGAATCCAGTTCGATGAAAATATTGAGCGCGTCCGCAGTGAGCGTTCCCGCAGAAAGCGTGCTTCCCGCCGTGCCCGAAGTGAAATCGTAGTGCAGATTGAGCGCGGTCGCGGCAGTCGTTTCCGCGCCGGTGTCCGCGTCGGTCGTTGTCGTTCCCGTGCCGACGACGGAGTCGAGCGTGAACGTTTTTGTGCCCTCGAGCGAAAGTTTGAGCGAATCCGTAAACGTGATTTTCGCCGAGGACGCGATTCCGCCCGCCGCCGCGCTTTCGAGCAGCGAGAGTTGCGTTCCCGCGCCCGCCGCAATCGTTCCCGCGAATGCGTTTGCGGCGTTCCCGCCGAGCGCGATGTTCGAGCCCGCCGTGACGGTTGCCGTCGTTCCCGAGGCGCCGGTGATTCCGCCCTCCAAGCGCAACACGCTTCCGCTGTTCGCCGTGAACGTTGCCGACGTTCCCGCGAGCGCAACGCTTCCCGTAAGGCGCGTCGTATTTTGCGCGGAAAGAATTTCCGCACCGTCCGCGAGAGAAAATGCGTTCCCGTAAGTGTAGACGACATTGCTTCCGGAGCGCCCGGAATTGTCAAATTGCAGACGCAGTCCCGCGTTGAGCGAAACCGTGCCGCCGCCGAGCGCCGTCGAAGTCGTGTTCTGATACGCGCCGCCGCTCACGCGCAAGGCGAATCCGCCGACGCCGTTTGCGTTTTGAATTTTCAGATTTCCGTAATTGCTCGCCGCGTCCGCTTTGAAAGAAAGCCCGCGATCGCCGGCAACCGTCAACGTCCGTTCAGCACCGCCGAGAATCGCGCCGTAAATCGCGCCGTCCTTGCCGTTCCCGTAATTCCACGAAGCGACGGTCGCGTCCGTCGCGAGCGTGACGTTCCCGTAGACCGTCGAGCCGCAATCCACCGAGAGCGCGCCGAGCTTTTTCCCGCTGTCTACGGCAAAACGCGTGTACTTACTGTTGCCGCTCCATCCGTCCTTTCCCGCGAAACCGCTTCCGTTGAGGACAAAATTCGTGTAAGTGCTGACGAGATCCGCGTTCGAGCCGTTGTGGGTATTCGTCACGCGCACCTGCGAACCGGACGTAACTTCGACGGTCGCGTTTTTCAATGCGTCAAGATTGCTAACACCGTTGAGATTTTTCCCGACGAGCAAGCGCGAGTTGCCCTCGATTCTGACCGTGCCGTTGAACGCTTCCGTCTGCGAGAACAAAACGGTCGTCACTTCGGAGCAGGTCTCGGACGGAAAAAGACCATAATACGCCATAACCGACACCTGATTTACGCGCACGACAACGGTTCCCGTTCCCGTAACCGTCTGATGGAGTCTTGCATCGTTGTAATTCTGCGTAGTGTTGGTGCCGTTCAGCGTCAGATCGAGTGTTCCGTTTTCGCCGATGTAAATAGTATTTCCCGCCGAAGCGATCCCGAAAGAAGAATATGACGAGCTGTTGCCGCTCGCCGCTACGACCGTTCCCGCTTCGATGCGGACCGTTCCCGTGAAAGCGTTGTTGGCGCCGAGCGTCAGCGTTCCCGCGCCTTGTTTGACAAAATCGATCGCGGCGGAATCGCTACCGCCGAGCGCGCCGCCCGCCCACGTTGCGGCGCTCTCTTGAATCACCGTAAACGTGCTGCGCTCGCTCCCGAGATTTTTGACGGCGCCGCCGCTTTCGACCGCAACGTTATTGAGTCGGACGTCCGCGCCGGCAACATCGAGCACGGCGCCTTTTTTCAGCGTAACGGAAGACGCATTCGCGAGCGCGTTCCCGTTTTCGAAACCGACGGTAATCGTGCCGTTGTCGGGAATTTCGGAATTATCAACGAGCTTTGCGCCGATGGTCACGGCGCCGGTGTATCCGGAATTTTCCTGCGCAAAAATAATTTTTCCGCCACTCATTCCCTGCGCATCGACACTCATCGCGGAGCCGCCGGAAAGCGCAGTATCGACGACGAGCGTTCCCGCGCCGCCGAAACGATAACCGCCGCTCGCGTGCTGCGTGAGCGTTCCCGTGTAGCGCACGGTCTCGCCCGCAACGGCGCCGAGCGCGACGGTTTTCGCGGAAAAATCGATGCTCGCGGAAGAATCTTTCGAAAGCGCGAGAACGCCCGTCGAAGCATCCGCCAGCGCCTTCAACATGTTGGCGTTGGTGCCGTCGCCGAAGCCCATCACGTTCCCGTATTGAATTTCGAACGTAGCGTTCCCGAGCGCGGCGGGATCTTCGTAATCGAGAAAATTATTGACGCCGCCGAGGACGATTTCTCCGGAAAAATCGTTGTTCGTGTTGGCGAGAAAAACCGTGCCGCTCGAAACTTCGTTGCCGATGACGAGCGTTCCCGTTCCCGTGAGCTTGGAAAGCACTTTCAGCGTGCCGCCTCCGCCGCCGAGAAGCCACTTACTTTCGGAATTCGTCGCGAGCTCGAGATTTGACGCGCCGTAGTTAATCGTCTTGCCCGCGGCGGCGCCGATGAAAAGATTTTGATGCCCGGAAAGATCGAGCGCTTCGGTAACGTCCGCATCGAGCGCGAGCACGCCCGAAGATTCGCCGGAAACTTTTTCAAGCACCGCCGCGCCCTCGCCGCTCACCTGCAACACGGCGGCGGCGCCGATTTTCCATTTTGAAGCATCGTCGGAACACGTGCCCATCGCCGCGAGCGAAGAAAATTCGAGCGTTCCCGCCGAAACGGTTTTCGTTCCCGAAAACGTGTTCGTGCCGCTGAGCACGAGCGTTCCCGCGCCGGTTTTTTCAAAATTGCCGCTGCCGGAAATCGCTCCGTCGTAGCGCAGAGCAACGTTTGCCGTCGTCGTGCTGACTTTCATCGTCGCGGATTCCGACGCGAGCGCGACGTTCCCGCGCAAGCCGACGATGTCCGAAACGTCCTCGCGTTGCCCGCCGCAAACGGATTCGGTCGCGGCTTTGACAACGTCGGTCATTTCAAACGTGCCGTCGTTGACCGTGATGTTCGCCGTCATCAACGCGTGATCGGCAAGGCGAAAAGTTGCGCCGTTGTTGACGCTTACGCCGCCGGCGCTTTCGAGCACGGCATACGTCCAGTCGCCGGAATCGGAGTAGGAAGCGTGCGCCGTGTTCGCGCCCTGCAAAACGAGCGTTCCCGAGCGGACTTCGAAGCCGCCGGCGTTTTCGGACGTTCCCGTGAGTTTCCACGTCGAGGAAGAATCCGCCGCGTCGTAGATGACTTTCAGCGAACCGGCGGTAGCCCCCCCCCATTTGCCGACCAAGTTTTCGTTTCCGAATCGTAGGAATACGCTTCGGCGTTCCCGTCGAGGAATCCGCCCTTAAACGTTCCCGCGCCCGTGAACGTGAAAACCGACTCGGCGGGAGCGCTCGTCGCATCGTCGAGTTTGAAATTTCCGAATTTTGCGCCGGAATCCGTGTGGTTGATTTGATCCCAAGTGAGCGATTGCCCGTTCAGATTGAGCAAACCGCCGCCGATGCCGAACGTGAACGCGTCCCCACCGCTGATTTGCCCGTCGCGCATGAGAACGATTTTCGCAACGCCCGCGCTGAGCCGAATCGTTTTTGCCGCGTAGCCGCCCTCGCGGTCGAGCCGCACTTCGCCGAGGTAAAGCGAGTTCAGATTTTCGTCAAACTGCTGAACGCCGCCGCCGACATTGAGCGTGATTTCATGATTTCCCGAGCCTTGGATGACGAGATTGCCCTCGCCGACTTTGCGCCATTCCGTTCCCGCGGCGCCGGAAAAATTCGTCGTCAGCGTCGCGCCGGCATTGATGAGAAATCCCGCGCTGTTGAAATTCGTCGTTCCCGCGACATCGGAGCTAAGCAAAAAATTTCCCGAGTTCACGGTGACGGATCCCGCGCCGAGATCGATATCCTGCGCAAGGCGGATTTCCTGCGTTCCCGTACCGGCGTTGTCCCAAACGATCCCGCGCGTAGCGGCGGAAGCGTATCCGTTGGTGATTCCGTGAAAATCCCACGTTTCGTTCCCGCGGGAAAGAGCGCTCTCGCCCCACGAAATGACATCGCCCGCTTCTTCGAGCGAAATGTTGTCGCCGTTGAAATCCGCGATCTCGCTTTGCCACGCCGCGGAATTGATGCGCACCCACATGTATGAGCCGTAGCCCGTATCCGTCATGCCGTTCGTCACGGCGCCGACGTATTCGAAACGCCCCGCCGCGCTGTTGTAGACGTAAACGGGACTTCCGCTGTCGCCGCTCTCTGCGCCGATTGCAAGCGGAAGATTGCCGTTGAGAGAAAAATCGGTTTCGTAGGTGATGCACCCGCCGGATTCGGCGATGTGTCCCGGAGAAAAACGCATCAGCCCGCCGAGCGGTTTGCCGCCCGTCGAAAGCGAAGTGACGCCGCCGCTCGCTTTCGCGGTATAAGGCATTCCCGTGCCGATGCGGTAAAGCGTCATTCTCTCGCGCAAAGCGGAACGAAGGAAATCCGTGCTCGCGACCGGGCTGTAAGTCGCTTCCGTGACGAGTTTGTCAAGGCGCAACAGCTCTTGGTCTGCATAGTGTTGCCTATAACCGGCAACGCCGTAAGAAGTGATTTTGTAGCTTGCCGGATAAAATGTTATGAGCGAAGCACTCGCACTCGGAACGCCGACGTGCGATGCCGTGGCGAGAAATTGCGCGCCGATGAGCCCCGCGCCGCCGTTGCCTTTCGTTCCCGAAGCATAGTTGGCGTAGCCGCTCAAATTCGGCATCAGCGAAATCGTTCCGCCGAGCGTGCCGTCCGTGCGATAGACGGCGATGTTTTTCGCTCCCGCCGTGAATGCGCCGGTGTTTTGCGCAAAATCAAAATAGAGCGATGCCGCATAATCGTGGCGGATCGTTCCCGCGGAAAGCTCGCTCGCGGGAACGAAAAACGCGGCGGCAGTAACGGTCGCGGCAAACATAAGCGCACGACGAGACAACGAGGAGATAGGGGAAGACTTCATAGATGCTAAAAAGCAACCTCATTCTCTCGCCCTCCCCCGCCCCCGCGCAAGATTTTTTTTCGCGGGAACGCGAAAAACCGCGCAACGCCCGCCGCAATAGCGGTTGACCCGAGGGGTTTTTTCGATACTATGGGGAGTTCAATATCGGATAGTTAACCAAAGTATGAAAAAGACAACAAAGACCGCGGCCGTCAAAAGCTGCGCGAAAAAGAAGACGATCGCTGCTGACAAAAAGACCGCGACCAAGAAGACCGTGGCAAAGCCCGCCGCCGCCAAGGCAAAGGCTTCCGCTCCGGCAAAGAAAGCACCGACGACCAAGACGACGGCTCCCGCGAAGAAATCCGCGAAAAAGGTGACCCGCATCGTCGCAAACGTCGATGTCGGTTGGGGGAATCTGCTCTACATCCGCGGAGAAGGCGCGGGATTGAGCTGGGAACAGGGCGTGCCGATGATCTGCAACAATGACACCGAGTGGCATTGGATCGCGGAAACGGAAGCCGGTCCGATTTCGTTCAAGTTCCTGATCAACGACGAAAAGTGGGCGCTCGGCGAAAACGTCACCATCAACGCCGGTGATGTTCACATCTCCGACCCGATTTTCTGAGCAAAAACTTAGAAAAAAAAGACGAACGCGTTCCCGCAAAAGGAACGCGTTTTTTTTTACGCCGCGGGAACGCTCGTTTTCACTTGCAATCCGTTTTTTTTTTGCAAAA
>CAVEBA010000005.1:0-3133 GCA_963613695.1 Sphaerochaetaceae bacterium | reverse complement strand
GTGCGTCTGCGGAAGCCCTCGTTTCTTGGAGACTCTCGACTCATGAAAAAAATTGCAGAACTCAATATTACAGAACTAAAAACTCTCTTGGGAAGCTATATCGGAGTGCCTATTGAAGAGCTTAGCCAAGACGGAGAATCTTTCATCCAGAAGCCCTCTGTTTGTTTCACGCGAAAGCGTGTACTAGATATTTTTTTAAACAAAGCAAAACAATCTGCGGGAAATCTTTGCCCAAGTTCGATTTCAGCGGAGCTATTGGACATATTGAACGAATTCTCAAAAGAACTTTGCGGAAACACCTTGATGCTCACATCTGATCAAACTGCAGTATTGGCGGAATTTCTTATCGCCGAATGGAGCAAATTAACGGAACAGCAACAAAGATATATCCTCACCCCCACACGCCCTCCGAACGAAGATGCATATCGTGCCTTCACAGCTTTTCAGAAAGAGGCTGAATGTATACTCAATAACATTCTTTATCAGTTATGGAAAGACGGAGGAGAAAAACCTCTAAACTAATCGCTAATTAACCTCACAACAAAAAACAAAAAAATCAAAATCGACCATGAATAAATTAGGTGAAATACTTTTTGGTGTCGTGGTGTGGCTCATCGTGGCCGGCGGAATTATCGGTATTGGTCTCGGTATTCCTTTCGGTATTTATTACGGATGGGAGAAGTTGGAAAATACCCTCTTGGCGCCGCCGATAGAGCCAACGCATGCAAGTTGGGGTGACCGTGCCTTATTTTTCGCTACCCCAGACTACGTTGAAATTCTCAACACGTCCGATAAAACCTTGAGATTCCGAACGGAAATAAGCAACTACTGGAAATCAGAATACAAATATATCTCCCCTCGTGCAACAGAACGGATATTGATCGGCAAAGGAAACAAAGTCGTGGTATATGTGGACGGCTACTGGTCAGATCTCATTATTACCATTGATAGAAAAAACGATAAATGGAGCTGGGGATTTGATTAACTTTTCCCATGAAAATTCGCCGACCTCGCAATTGGCTTTGTCATGCACAGTCCGCGTTCCCGCAAAAGGAACGCGTTTTTTTTACGCCGCGGGAACGCTCGCCGGCTTCGCGATGAAGTCGTAAGCCTTGTAGCCGGTGACGATGACGTCCGCGAACTCGCCGACGGGAAGCGTTTTCGGCACGAAGACGACGCCGTCCACTTCGTAGCCGTCGCCCGCGGTGCGCGCGATGCCGGGCGCATCCACGAGCACGCGCAATTTTTCGCCGACGCGGGAGCGCATGCGTTCCCGCGAAATTTTCTGCAAGAGCGTCATCGCAACGTTGTAGCGGCGAACTTTTTCCGCGTTCGGAATTTGCCCGTCCATTTTCGCGGCGATTGTGTTTTCCTCCAACGAATAGCGAAACACGCCGACGCGGTCGAATTTTTCCTCGGCGAGAAATGCCGTCAGCGCGTCGAAATCCGCCTGCGTTTCGCCGGGGAAACCGACGATAAACGTCGAGCGAATCACGACGCCGGGAACGCCTTTGCGAATTTTTTTGATGAGGTCGCGAATGTGTTTTCCGTCGGTCTCACGGCGCATCGACGCGAGCATCGCATCGGAAATGTGTTGCAACGGAATGTCCACGTAAGGCACGACTTTTTTGCATTTTGCGAAAACGGATATGAGCTCGTCGCTCCAATGCGCGGGGTGCGTGTAAAAAACGCGAATCCAAAAATCGCCGCGTATGCGATTGAGCGCGCGCAGGAGCGTTGCGAGCGAATCGCCCTGCTCCGAGCTGACTTTTGTCGTCTTGCCGGCGCGCGTCTTCGTCCACGTGTCCATGCCGTAGTAGGTCGTGTCCTGCGAGATGAGGTTGATTTCTTTCACGCCGTTGACCTGCACGAGCGTTTTGACTTCGGCGACGATGTCGGCGACGGCGCGGGAACGGTGGCGTCCGCGAATTCCGGGAATTGCACAAAACGCGCAACCGTGATTGCAACCCTCGGCGATTTTTACGTTCGCGATGTGCGGGAGCGTGAGACGCGCGCGCGGCGTTGCGTAGTCGGGAATGTAGTGCGGACGCTTCGTCGTAATGACGGGAACGGCAGCAGCGTTCCCGCGCGTTCCCGCGAGCGATTTTTCGGCGTTCCCGCAGGTGTCGGCGGCGCAAAGTTTTTCGATGATTTCGCCGATTTTTTCCAACTGATCGATGCCGATGAACGCGTCCGCCTGCGGAATCATTTCGCGCACGCGTTCGCCGTAGCGTTGCGGCATGCAACCGGCGACGATGATTTTCAGCGGACGCTTTTTCCCGCGTCGCTTCGCCTCGCGCGCCATTTCTTTCACGGCGTCAAGGCTCTCCGTGCGCGCATCGAGAATGAACGAACACGTGTTCACGACCACGGCGTCCGCCTCGCGCGGATCAGCAGTGAGCTGCATTCCCTCGTCGAGAATGTGCCCGATGAGCACTTCGCTGTCCGACTGATTTTTCGGGCAGCCCAAAGAAATAATTCCTACGGTGAGCATTTTTTCGATACTAAAACGAATTGCCCGCGAGAGATAGCTTTTTTTAACAGAGGAGACATCGAACCGGTGGTCCGGTTTACCGGAGAACCGGTTTACTGGTGGACTGGTAAAGTGTGATTTTTGCCGTAGGCAAAAATTTAAGGTGAGAATTTTCCGTTTCCCATTTTTCCGTCTTCCGCTTTTTCGCTATCGGCGAAAAATGAAGTATGTCCAAGCGTCGAAGACGCGTCCCTTTTAGAAACCCCAGACGGAAGTCTGGGGTAGAATTTTTTCGAGCGTTGCCCCGGGCTTCCGCCCGGGGTTTCTACATGGGCAGTCCCTACGGGACTTTTCCGTCCGCGGAGCGGGCGAATATAGGATAACCGCGGGGCGACAACGCGAAGCGTTGCGTCCTGCGGGAACGCGACAAAACGAAATCGTCTCCGAAGGAGGCGAATCGCCCGCAAGCTCGGACGCTCCCGGGAAGTTCGCCTCCTTCGGAGACGCGCATTATCTTCACGCATCAACCGTAGGACTCGCGCGTTCCCGCGCTCGTCCCACGGTTAGCATCAGTTCGCCCGCTTCGCGGACGATTCAAGCGTCGAAGACGCGAAACGTTTCTAACCCCGCGCGTAAGCGTGGGGGAACGCGAATCTCGCT
>CAVEBA010000004.1:0-25579 GCA_963613695.1 Sphaerochaetaceae bacterium | reverse complement strand
GGGCTCAATGTTTTTTTCTCCGGATTCGTAGGGCGTTGCCCTACGCTATTGCTTATCGCGCCTTTGGCGCTCAACTGTTTTTGCCTGCGGCAAAAATCACACTTCTCCAGTAGACCAGTCCTCCAGTCAACCAGTCCACCGTTTTCCTATCGGCAAGGAACAAAAGGAAAAGAAGAAGCAAAAAAAATTCCTCCGTTGCGGGGCGGAGGAGATTTTGGAATGATTGCGCGCATGGAAAACGTAATCATTCTCGGGAGCGGCTGTGCCGGTCTTTCTGCTGCGATTTACGCGGCACGCGCCGGTTTTTCTCCGCTCGTCATCGAGGGCGACCGCCCCGGAGGTCAAATCACCACGACGTCCGAAGTGGAAAATTTTCCGGGATTTCCCGACGGCGTGGACGGATTTTCGCTTGCGATGAACATGCGCGCGCAAGCCGAAAAATTCGGTGCGCGTTTTGAAATCGACCGCATCGTGCGCGTCGAACTTTCCGCGGGAACGAAAAAACTTTTTTCCGAATCCGGCGCGATGTATGAATGCCGCGCGCTCGTTGTCGCCACGGGCGCGACGCCGAAGCTGACAGGCGTCAAAGGCGAATCGGAATTTTACGGCGGGAACGGCATCAGCACTTGCGCGACCTGCGACGGCGCGTTTTTCCGAGGCGCGGACGTCGTTGTCGTCGGCGGCGGAGATGCAGCCTGCGAAGAAGCGAATTTTCTCACGCGTTTTGCCGCGAAAGTTTATCTCGTGCATCGTCGGGACAAGTTTCGCGCGGCGGAAATTATGGTGCGGCGCGTTTCGGAAAATCCGAAAATCGAGTGCGTGCTGTCGAGCGTTCCCGAAGAATTTCTCGGCGACGAATCGGGCAAACTGCGCGCGTTGCGCGTGCGCAATGTCGAGACGGGAGCGATGCGCGAGCTTGAAGTTCGCGGCGCGTTTATCGCGATCGGGCACACGCCGAACACGGCGTTTCTCGCGGGAACGCTTCCGATGGCGGCGGACGGCACGCTGATTGCGGAGCGCGATGCGTCCGGCGTGCGCACGAGCGTTCCCGGCGTTTTTGTCGCGGGAGACTGCGCGGACGCGATTTACCGCCAAGCGATTGTCGCGGCGGGAACGGGCGCGCGCGCGGGCATCGAAGTGCAGCGTTTTTTGGAAAATTAACGTTTTGAAAAAAATGTGCACCGCGCAGCTGATTCCGTTTTCCGGCGAGCTTTCCGCGCTCCGTCCGCTATTTGAAGCGGTGCGGGAACGCGGCGGGCGCGCGCTGTTTGTCGGCGGTTGTGTGCGCGATGCGCTTCTCGGACGCGCGAGCAAGGATTTTGACACGGAGATTTACGGACTGCGCGCGGAGGAAGTCGAAGCGCTTCTGCGCGAGATGAAATTTCGTTTCAACGCGGCGGGAAAATCTTTCGGCGTGTTCAAGTTGCACGGCGTTCCCGCGGACGTTGCGCTCCCGCGGCGCGAATCCAAGCGCGGGCGCGGGCATCGCGGGTTTGTCGTCGAGGGCGATCCGACGATGAGCGTTCCCGAGGCGGCGGCGCGACGGGATTTCACCGTCAACGCGATTTATTTTGATCCGCTGAAAAACGAAATTCTCGATCCGTTTGACGGGCGCGGGGATTTGGAGAAAAAAACGCTGCGCCACACCTCGCCGGCGTTTGTCGAAGATCCGTTGCGCGTGCTTCGCGCGATGCAGTTTGCCGCGCGTTTCCGTTTTGATGTTGCGCCGGAAACCGTTGCGCTCTGCGCGACGATTGAGCCGGAAGAACTTTCCGCCGAACGCATTTTTGACGAATGGGCAAAGCTCCTCACGCGCGGCGAAGAACCGTCGCGCGGGTTGCGTTTTCTCCGCGAATGCGGCTGGGTAAAATATTTTCCCGAGCTCGCCGCGCTCATCGGCGTGGAACAGGATCCGGAATGGCACCCCGAGGGCGATGTCTGGAATCACACGCTCGCCGTGCTCGACGCGTTCGCGCGGGAACGCATCGACGATGATTTCGAAAATCTCGTCGTCGGTTTCGCCGCGCTTTGCCACGATTTCGGCAAACCCGCCACGACGCGATTTTTCGAAAAAGACGGGCGTTGGCACGCCTACGGACACGACCGCGCAGGGCTCGTTCCCGCGAAAACATTTTTGGAGCGCATGACGAATTTTCGCGATCTCATCGACGGCGTTTTGCCGCTCGTGCTCTGCCACATGCAACCGATTGCGCTGTGGCGTTCCCGCGCGGGAGATTCCGCCGTGCGGCGGCTCGCGCGGCGCGTCGGGCGAATCGATCGCCTGCTTCGCGTGTGCGCGGCGGACACGATGGGCGCGCAAACGGAAAAAAATGCCGAACTGCTCGAAGCGTCCGCGTGGTTGCTCGAACGCGCCGAAGCGCTTCGCGTAAAGGATTCCGCGCCGCGACCGCTCGTGCTCGGCAGACATTTGCTCGCGCTCGGTCTTCCCGCGTCGCCCGCGTTCAAAACGATTTTGGACGAATGTTACGAAGCGCAGCTCGACGGAAAATTTTTCGACGAAGCCGGCGGCATCGAATTTTTGAAGAAAAACAATTTCTTCGGCGCGGCGAGCGTTCCCGCTCAGGCGTTGCGAAGCGCGAGCGAAAACTGAATCGCCGCTTCCATTTTCGCATCGCTGAACGCGCGGGAAGCGCGACGATTGTAAAAGGCGAGCGGTTCGAGAAAAAACCTGTGCGCTCCCGTGAAAATATTCGTCGTCAGATGCCCGAGCGGGAACCAACGCCCGTTTGAAAAATCGACAAACAGTGCGACGAGCGGACAATGCATCGCCGCCGCGAGGTAGGCGCAAGCGTTTTCTCCGGAAATACAAATCCGTGCCGAATCAAGCAACCAAGCGGACTGCGCCGGATTCGTCTGCCCGCGAAAATCCAAAATATGCACGCCGTGCGTCGCCCGACAAAAGCGGAGAAAACGCTCCGTCGACTCGGGATTTTTTTCGCCGATGACGACGACCGGCATTTCCGCGAGATCGCGCAACAGCTCCGCCGCACGCGCGAACACTTGCGAATCGACAACGTGCCCTTGCGAATTCGGATCGAGATTGAACACGGCGTAATCCGTTCCCGCGACGCCGAACTGCGCGAGTTTTGCTTCGGCAGACGCCTTTTCGCGCGTGTCCGGAGAAACGTCCAAATGCGGTTTTTCGATTTCGGGAACGCCGAACGGCGCGAGCACTTCAAAATTGAAAAACGCTTCGTGCCTTTCGCGATGTCGCTCGGAGGGAATCACTTCCAACGTCACGCCGCCCTTGCGCCCAGCGTCGCTCTCGAACGCGGCAACGTCGCGCACTTTCGCAAGCTTTGCGGCATCGGCGACAAAATCCGAAAACGCGAGGTGCGCGAGCGCGTCCGCGTGCACGGCTTTGAGTTTTTTCGCGAGCGAGCGCAGCGTCTCGTCGGGCGCGAGGAGAATCAATCCGTCGAGCGCATGATGTTCCCGAAAAAGCCCTGCAAATTCTTCGCGAATGAGGAGAAAAATTTTTGTCTTCGGCAACGCCGCGCGCACCGGCGCCAAGACGGCGGACGCGAGCACGACGTCCGAAAAATCGTCCGGACGCGAAAGCACGAGCACGGCGGGAGCGATGTCTTCCGCGAGCGCGAAATTGTCAGCGATTACCATTCCCGAATCAGATTTTTGAATGCTTTCACGGGATCGGCGGCGTCCCAAACCGCGCCGACAACGCCGACGCCGTCAAACCCGGCTTCACGGCAAAAGCGAATATTTCCGGCGTTCACGCCGCCGAAAGCGAGCACTTCCGCCTTGCCGCCGTGCGCGCGCCAATACGCAACGATCGCCGCGTATTCCTCCGGCGTGCGGCGCGGCACCGTCACGTCGTATTTTTCCGGCGGGAACACCGGACCGAGCATGATGCGCGCGCATTTTTCTCCGCAACGTAGCACCGACTGAAAATCTTCGCACTGCGCGGAAAGCATTCCGCACGCGCTGATCGACGGGAACGCCGTGCCGTGCGCAAGATGAAAACCCGCCAGCCCGAATTTGCGCACGAGCTGCGGATACTGATGCACGAAAACGCGGGAACGCAATTCCGCCGGGAACGCAGAAAGCCAATTTTTGAACTGCGTCGCGCTCCAATGCGGACGCCGCAGGTGAAAAGCAGTCAGCCCGTTTTCAAAAAGGCGAAGCACGATTTTGCGTTCGCCCGGGCGCTCCATCGTCGGCGAAATAACGGCGAAATGCGCCGCCGTCCGGCGGTTTTCCGCGCCGCGTGAAATCAGTCCGACGACCTTGCTGAGAATGCTCATAAAATAAAAATCCCACGAACGAACGTGGGGAGTGATTTTTTGACTTTTCCGCCGGCACCCGCGCACGTGGCGCGGGAACGCCGGGAAAAAGTAAGCCGAAACCGGAAATTCTCCGGTTTAGCCCCAGATGCGCTTCTTGTGGCGGTTAGCCTTGGAGCGTTTCCGGCGTTTGTGCTTGTTCATCTTGAGACGACGCTTTTTCTTGAGATTACCCATGATTTAGAATGGTGTGTTGTTTTTGAAAATGAAGCGCGATTATCTTTTTTCGCAGACCGCCTGTAAAGAAAAAAGTTACACCCTACACCTTACACCCTACACCCTTTTCGCCTTCGGCGAAAAACCGTTCCCGCGCATCATTTCGGCGAAGCGAGCAAAGAGCGGCGCGGCGTCGTGCGGACCGGGAGCGGATTCCGGGTGATACTGCACGGAAAAAATCGGCAAAGTTTTGTGGCGCAAACCTTCGACCGTGTCGTCGTTCAGATTGATGTGCGTAACTTCGATTTCCGGCGGGAGCGTTCCCGCGACGACGGCGTAGTTGTGATTTTGCGAAGTGATTTCGATGCTGCCGGTCGTCAAATCTTTCACGGGATGATTGCAACCGTGGTGTCCGAAACGCAGGCGTTCCGTTTTCGCGCCGAACGAAAGTCCGAGCAGCTGATGCCCGAGGCAAATTCCCATAATCGGAGTTTTTCCGTGAAGTTTGCGGATATTTTCGACGAAATGCGGGAGCGCAGCAGGATCGGCGGGACCGTTTGAAAGAAAGACGCCGTCGGGATTTTTCGCCAAAACTTCCTCGGCGGGAGTTCCCGCGGGAACGACCGTCACGCGCATTCCCGCGCGGCGCATGCAACGCAAAATTCCGAATTTGATGCCGAAATCGTAGGCGACGACTTCAAATTCAATCGGCGAAATTTCTTCCGTGCCGAACGTGCGGGAACGCTCGCCGCTTTCGTCCCACACAAACGGTTTCGCGCAAGTAACGCGGCTCGCGTAATCCTGCCCGACAAGCCCTTCCCACTCGCGCGCCTTTGCGATTCCCGCTTCGACGGGAACGGTGCCGTCCGCGCAAATAAACGCTTTCATCGAACCGAAATCGCGCAAGTGCAGCGTGAGCGCGCGCGTATCGATTCCGGCGAGCGCGGGAACGCCCTGTTTTTCGAGCGCGGCGGAAAGATTTTCGCGGGAACGCCAATTGCTCGCATCGCGCATTTCGTGCACGATGAAACCGGCGGCGCGGAAGCGCTCGGACTCGTCGTCTTCGCCGGGAACGACGCCGTAGTTACCGATTTCCGGAGCGGTCATCACGACGAATTGCCCGGTGTAGGACGGATCCGTCAGGATTTCCTGATAGCCGGTCATGCCGGTGTTAAAAACGGCTTCGCCGACGGCGTTTTTCTTCGCTCCGACGGAATATCCCCGAAAAACCGTTCCGTCTTCGAGTGCGATGTAGGCGCGCGCTTCGCGTTGTTCTTTCCAATGATGAGCTGCCATAAAATGAATTTCAGTTTTCGTAGTTTTAAGATTCTTTTTTTAAAAATTTTTCGTGTTGTTGCACCGCGCGGGAACGGTATCGATTCAGATGAAAATATTTTCCGCCGACGATGAGCGTAACCGCCGAGGAAATGAGCAAAATGCCCGCGACCAAGCGCAACGTGAGTGCTTCGCCGAAAACGCAAACGCCGATGAGCACGGCGGTCAGCGGTTCGAGCGAGCCCATAATCGCCGTCGGCGTGGAGCCGATCAGCCGCACGGCAATCGTCATCAGCACGAGCGAAAAAACCGTCGGCACGAGCGCGAGCATCAGCGCGAATCCCCACATCGCGGGTTTGTCGAAAAGTTGTAGCGGGTTCCCGTCGAAAAGCGAAGAAACGGCGATCGTTCCCGCGCAAAATACGAGCGCAAAAAACGTCAGTTTCATCGGCGAAAGATTCAGTTTCGCGCGGTTGACGACGACGATGTAAATCGCATAGGTAAGCGAAGAAATCATCACGAGCGAAATTCCCGTTGCCGAAAGTGCGCCGTCGCCGTTCCCGCCGCAAAGCAAGGCGACGCCGGCAAACGCGACCGCGAACGAAGCAATTTTTTCGATCGAAATTTTTTCGTGAAAAAAGACCGCCATGATCGCCGCGACCGCCACCGGATAAACGAACAGCAACGTCGACGCAACGCCCGCGTCCATGTGCAGAAAACTCAAATAATACGTCAGCGAAGACGCGGCAAAAAGCACGCCGAGCACAAACGTGATTCCGAGTTCCCGCAACGAAATGCGAAACGTTTCGTTCTTGAAAAGCAGGCATGCCGCGAGCAAAACCGCCGCGAGCGCGAAACGGTAAAACAGCACGGAATTCGCGTTCCCGCCGTCCTGATAAATAAATTTCGCGCCGAGCGGGTTCGTCCCGTAAGTAACAGCGGCGAGAACGCCGCATACCGTGCCTTTGAACGTCGAGTTCATACTTTCAATTTCGGTGCATGCCGCTGGTATTCCTGCAAGGTGCAAACTTCGAAGCGCGGATTTTTGCGGAACGCGTCGATGCCGTCGAGCGCGCAACGCAATGCGTCAAGCGTCGTCGTCACGGAGATTCCGCGAATGACCGCCGTAGAGCGGATTTTGATATCGTCCGCCGCCTGCGCCGCGCCGGAAGTCGGCGTCGTGATAATCCAAGAAACGTCGTGCTCTTCCACGAGGTCGAGCAGATTCGGACGCCCCTCGGCGACACGGAACAGCGCGCGGGAACGCACGCCGTGGCTCCACAGATACGTGGACGTGCCGCGCGTGGCGTAGATTTCGTAGCCGTCGGCGATAAGGCGTTTGACGAGCGGAACGACCGCCGCCTTGTCTTCATCGCGCACGCTGACAAAAACTTTTCCCGACTGCGGAATTTTCGATCCCGCGGCGACCTGACTTTTCAGATACGCGATTGACGCGTTGCGGTCGAGCCCCATGACTTCGCCCGTGGATTTCATTTCCGGAGAAAGCAACACGTCCACGCCCGGGAAGCGCGCGAACGGGAACACGGCTTCTTTCACGGCGGTGTGCGCCGGAGAAACTTCCCGCGTGAAACCCAGATCGACGAGTTTCGCTCCCGCCATGACGCGCGCGGCGAGTTTCGCCAGCGGAACGCCCGTCGCTTTCGACACGAACGGCACGGTGCGCGAAGCGCGCGGATTGACTTCGAGCACGAAAACTTTTCCGTTTTGCACCGCGAACTGAATGTTCATCAGCCCGCACACGCGAAGCGCTCCCGCGAGATTGAAAGCGTCCTCGCGAATTTTCTTTTTCACCGCTTCGGAAAGCGTCGGCGCGGGAATCATGCACGCGGAATCGCCGGAGTGAATCCCCGCGTATTCGACGTGTTCCATGATGCCGCCGACAACGGTCGTTTCGCCGTCGGAAATGCAATCCACGTCCACTTCCGTCGCGTTCCCGAGGTAATGATCGATGAGCACGGGGCGGCTTTCGGAAACTTCAACGGCAGTCTGCATGTATTCGCGCAACGCCGCTTCGTCGTGAACGATGACCATCGCACGCCCGCCGAGCACGAACGACGGACGCATCAGCACGGGATAACCGATTTTTTTCGCAACTTCGACGGCGCCGTCAACCGTTGTCGCGGTGGCGCCCGGCGGCTGGAGAATTCCGGCGGCATCGGCGATTGCGGCAAAAAGTTTGCGGTCTTCCGCCGCGTCGATCATTTCGGGTGCGGTGCCGATAACGTTGCAACCGTGCGCCTTGAGCCCGTCGGCGAGATTGAGCGGAGTTTGCCCGCCGAACTGCACGATAACGCCGTCGCAGCGTTCCCGCCGATAAATCGGGAGCACGTCTTCAAGCGTGAGCGGTTCGAAATAAAGTTTGTCCGAAGTGTCGTAGTCCGTGGAAACCGTTTCCGGATTCGAGTTGACCATAATCGTCTCGAAACCCGCATCGCGCAACGCGAACGACGCATGGCAGCAGCAGTAGTCAAACTCGATGCCCTGCCCGATTCGGTTCGGTCCGCCGCCGAGAATCATAATTTTTTTCTTGGACGGCGTTCCCGCGTTCGGCGTTGCCGTTCCCGCAGAAGCCGGCGTTCCCGCGCCGTCGTAAGTCGAATAAAAATACGGCGTGAACGCTTTGAATTCCGCGGCGCAAGTATCGACGAGATTGTAGTTCGGCATGAGCCCGAGACGTTCCCGCGCGGAAAAAACTTCGCTCTCCGTCGTGCCGAGCAAATAGGCGATTTGGCGATCGGAAAAACCGAAACTTTTCGCTTGGCGAAACAGCGCGGAATCCGCTTCCAATCCCGCAAGCGTTCCCGCGGAACGGATTTCGTCCGCATAGGCGGTAAGCTCTTCGAGTTCCCGCAAAAACCAACGGTCGATTTTGCTGATTTCGTGAATTTTTTTCACGCTCCAACCGCGAACGAACGCCGCGCGAACGGCGAAAATGCGCGTCGGAGTCGCGAAACGAATCGCCTCCGCGAGCGCGGCATCGTCGAGCGATTCCGTCGCCGCGTCCTTGCCGTCGGCACCGAATCCCGCGCGCCCGGTTTCGAGCGAGCGCAGACCTTTTTGGAAAGATTCCTTGAACGTGCGCCCGATCGCCATCGTTTCGCCGACGGATTTCATCTGCGTGCCGAGTTTCGGATCGGAACCGGGGAATTTTTCAAAGGCAAACCGCGGAATTTTCGTGACGATGTAGTCGATCGACGGCTCGAAGCACGCGGGCGTTTCGCGCGTGATGTCGTTGCGGATTTCGTCGAGCGTGTAGCCCACGGCGAGCTTCGCGGCGATTTTCGCAATCGGAAAGCCCGTCGCTTTCGACGCGAGCGCGGACGAACGCGAAACGCGCGGATTCATCTCGATCACGATGAGCCGCCCCGTTTCCGGATTGAGCGCAAACTGCACGTTCGAACCGCCGGTGTCCACGCCGATTTCGCGCATGACGGCGAGCGATGCATCGCGCATTTTCTGATACTCGCGATCGGTGAGCGTGAGCGCGGGAGCGATCGTAATCGAGTCGCCCGTGTGAATCCCCATGGGATCAAGATTTTCGATGGAGCAGACGATGACGCAGTTGTCGCGCGAATCGCGCATCACTTCCATTTCATATTCTTTCCAACCCTCGATGGATTCTTCGATGAGCACTTCGTGCGTCGGCGAATACGAGAGCCCGCGCTCGACGATTTCGTCGAACTGCTCCGCGTTGCGCGCGATCCCGCCGCCGGTGCCGCCGAGCGTGAACCCCGGACGAATGACGAGCGGCCAGCGCGCGAAATCATCGCGAATTTTTCGCGCCTCTTCGACGGACGTCGCGGAAAAATTGCGCGGCATATCCAGCCCGATTTTTTTCATCGCTTCGCGAAATTCTCCGCGGTCTTCCGCCTTGCGAATGACGTCCGGCTTCGCGCCGATCATTTCCACGCCGTAGCGCGCGAGCGTTCCGCGCTCGTGCAGCTCCATCGCAAGATTGAGCGCCGTCTGCCCGCCGAGTGTCGGCAGAATCGCATCGGGGCGTTCCCGCCGAATGATTTCTTCGACGCAGTCCGCCGTGAGCGGCTCGATGTAAGTGCGATCCGCCGTTCCCGGATCGGTCATAATCGTCGCGGGATTGGAGTTCACGAGCACGATCTCGTAGCCCTCTTCCTTGAGCGCTTTGCAGGCTTGAACGCCCGAGTAATCGAACTCGCACGCCTGACCGATGACGATCGGTCCCGCGCCGATGAGGAGAATTTTTTGGATGTCCGTTCGTTTTGGCATTTTTGAAATGAAATAAAAAGATTAGAAATTCGGGAACGCCGCTTTCCGCGGGAACGCTCCGCAATGCGAATTAAAAAAAAGACCTTCAAAAAATGAAGGTCTCGGAAAAAACAACTTGTCGCCCGGAGAAAGAAAAATCATATGCACCCCGCAAAACTTGCGGGAACCTTGCAGCGTCGTCGCGCATGTCGCAAAATTCTTCATTTCTCAAATTTTCCGCGAAATCATAATTTCTTCGCCGCCCTCGACAAGCACAAATTTACATTTTTGTAAAAAATCGTATTTCGCTGTTGCCTCGACACATTTCGCGCAATTCAATGTGCGATATGAAAAACATAAACGTAATTCTGTGTGTGCTTTTGGCGCTCCTCGCCTTTTCCGGATGCCGGAGCATGAAAACGGACTTCCCGAACACCGTGCGGGAACGTTGCACGGTAACTTCCGAAAGCGAGCTTCGCGAAGCGATTCTCCGCGCGGGAATGATTATGGGCTGGAACATGACCGACGAAGAGCCGGGCGTGATCAGCGCAACGCTCAAAATGCGCGACCGCCATTTTGTCTCGACGAAAATTCAGTACGGTGCCGACGGCTATTCCATTTTTTATGTCGGAAGCCAAAACATGGATTACTCCGCAAAAGACGGGAAGCTCAACAAGAATTACAATCGCTGGGTGAAAAACCTAACGCAGGAAATTCGCAAAGAACTTCTCCGCGGCGGCGCAGTCAAATTTCCTCCCGCGCAATAAATAAAACGACCACACGAAAAAAAAAACGTTCCCGCACAGGCTCGCGGGAACGTTTTTTTGTTTTGTTTTTTTTCAGATTCGGCGAAAGATGAGCGAAGTATTGATGCCGCCGAAAGCGAAGTTGTTGCTCATGACGTATTCTGCGGAAATTTCCCGACCGTCTCCGCGAATGTAGTCCAACTGCGCGCACGCGGGATCGATTTCGCAGAGATTCAAATTCGGAATAAACCATTTTTCTCTCTGCATGAGCACGGAAGCGACGGCTTCGATTCCGCCGCAGGCGCCGAGCGTGTGTCCGATGTAGCTTTTCAGCGTGCTGATCGGCGTTCCCGCGCCGAAAACCGCGTGCGTCGCCGCAGATTCCGCGATATCGCCGTGTTGCGTTGCCGTGCCGTGCGCGTTCACGTAGCCGATTTTTTCGGCGGGAATTCCGGCATCGGCGAGCGCGTGTTCGAGAGCCATCGCCATCGTGCGCGGGGACGGTTGCGTAACGTGAACGCCGTCCGTATTCGTTCCGAAACCGACGACTTCGGCGAGAATTTCCGCACCGCGATTCACGGCGTGCTCATATTCTTCGAGAACGAGCGTTCCCGCGCCCTCGCCGATGACAAGTCCGTCGCGATTTTTGTCGAACGGCGCCGGCGTAATTTCGGGAGTATCGTTGCGCGTGCTCGTGGCGTAAAGCGTATCGAATACGGCGACTTGCGTCGGCGAAAATTCTTCCGCGCCGCCGGCAATCATAACATCCTGCAAGCCGTAGCGAATCGCTTCGTAGGCATGACCTATCGCGAGACTCCCGGACGTGCATGCCGTTCCCGTGGGATAAAGGCGCCCGATGGTTTTGAAATAAAGCGACATGTTCACGGCGCAAGTATGCGACATGATTTTGATGTAAGTGGACGAAGTGATGTGCTTCACTTCGTTCGTCGCAATCATCGAATAAAAATCTGAAATCGGCTCGACGGAACCGGAGGAAGAACCGTAGGCGATGCCGGTGCGTCCGCTTTGAAGCACGGGATCGCCGAGCAAGCCTGCCTGCGCGAGCGCTTCTTCCGCAGAAACGACCGCCATGACGGAAACGGGCCCCATCGTGCGCGTTACTTTTCGCGTGAAATGCGCCGGCAGCGTAAATCCTTGCACGGGAGCGCCGAGACGAGAGTTCATTCCGCGATATTTTTCCAATTCCGGCATAGCTCGAACCGCGTTTTTCGGAACATGAAGCCGTTCCCGAAACGCGGGAACGCCCGTGCCCAACGCGCTGACAACGCCCATTCCCGTGATAACGACGCGCCGCATCAGAAAAGCCCTCCGTTCACGGAAATAACCTGTCGCGTGATGTAGCCCGCATCTTCGCTCAGCAAATAAGCGACAAGGCTCGCGACTTCTCGCCCCGTTCCGAAACGCCGAGCGGGAATCATTTTTTTCACTTCTTCTTCGGGAAGATCCTTTGTCATATCGGTTTCGATAACGCCGGGGGCGATGCTGTTGACGGTGATTTTTCGCTTTGCGAGTTCGAGCGCGAGCGCTTTTGTCGCGCCGATAACGCCAGCTTTCGCCGCGCTGTAATTAAATTGCCCGCGATTGCCGATAATTCCGGAAACGGAGGACAACGTGATGATGCGCCCGGGAACGCGAGCGGAAATCATCGGCATAACCGTCGGGCGAAGCACGTTGTAGACGCCGCCGAGATCGGTGCGCACGACATCGTCCCACGCGGCGCCGTCGAGCAGCGGGAACGGCGCATCGCGCGTAATTCCCGCGTTGCAGACAATCCCGTAATACGCGCCGTGCGCGGCGATGTCTTCGGTAAGCGTTTTTTCGCAGGCTTCGCGATCGGCGATGTCGAGTTGCAGAAAACGCGAAGTTCCGCCGGCGGCGCGAATTTCGGCTTCCGTTGCTTCCGCCGCAGCGGAATCGCGATTGTAGGTAAGCGCGAGGTCGTAGCCGAGCGGCGCAAGATAAAGCGCAATCGCCTTTCCGATTCCTCGGCTCGCACCGGTGATGAGAACTGTCTTAGCCATGGATAATTTTTTTTAATTGTTCGGAGTCCGCAGGTCGATACGCATTCAAAACTGCGGTGCAGATTTCCGTTCCCGCGAGATCATGCAGGGAACACTCGAAAGAAGCGATTTCGGAATCGAAAAAAAGCTCACGCGCGCGAACGCGGAAACGCCCCGAAGCGAATACGGAAACGGAAGAATCGAATTTGCGCGTACCGAGCACGAATCCGATTCCGGGCGGCTTCGGCGGTACTTGAGAAAGATCGTAAATTCCCGCGAAACAGCCGATCGTCTGCGCAAAATACTCCACGGCAACGTAGGCGGGAACGCCGCCGAGCTCCGCATCGAAAAAAAGACTTTTTTCGGAAACGACAATTTCGGTTTCGACGGAATGTTTTTCCTCATCGTAGGAAACGACGCGATCGACGAATACCATCGGCGGCTTGTGCGGAAGAAGCTCCTCCGGCGAAAATGAACAAAAATTTCGGTGTGTCATGGGTTCAGTTTCTTTCGAGAATTACTGCGGCGTTGCTCCCGCCGAACGCAAAAGAATTGCTCAAAATTCGCCGCACGGGAACGTCGATGTCGGCGCGCGACGCGAGGCGAATCTGCGGGAGCGCTTCGTCGCGCTCGCCGTCGAAAACATGCGGAATCAGTCCGTTCCCGCGGCGCAACATCAGCCACGAAAGCGCGGCCGCAATTGCGCCGCTGGCGCCGAGCACATGCCCCGTGAGCGATTTTGTCGAAGCGCACGGCGTGTTCCCGCCGAAAATCTCAAACACCGCGCGGCTTTCCGCCGAATCATTTTGCAGCGTTCCCGTGCCGTGCAAATTGATGAAATCAATCTGCCCCGGCGCGAGCTCCGCATCGGCGAGCGCGGCAAGCATTGCCGCTTTCGCGCCCGCACCCTCGGGATGCGGCGCGGTCAGGTGATACGCATCGGAGGTTTCGCCGACGCCCGCGAGCGAGATTTCACCGCGTTCCGCACACGATTTTTTCTCCATGATGAAAATCGCCGCGCCCTCGCCGAGCGCGATCCCGTCGCGATTGCGGCTCATCGGGTTCGGCATTTTTTCCGTGAGCGACTGCAACGCGTGAAAACCGTTCATCGCAAAGCGGCAAAAACCGTCCGCGCCGCCGACGAGCACGGCATCGACGACATCCTCGCGCAAAAGTCTCCGCGCGGCGGCGAACGCCTTGCCGGCGGAAGAACAGGCTGTCGAAATCACGAATGCCGGTCCGCGGAAGCCGGTAATTTTTTTGAGGAAAAGCGCGGGCGTGCCGAGCTCGAGCATTCCGAGATTGAACCCGGCGGGCATTTCGCCCGTCTCAAGCCACGCGTGAATGCAAGTCTGAGCTTCGTCAACGCCCGTATTGCTCGCGCCGAGCACGATTCCGATGCGTTCCGGCGGGAACGTTGCGCGCAAGCGCGCGAGCGCATCGCCCATCTGCGACAACGCGGCGAGCAAAAGTTGATTGCAACGAAGCGCGTCCGCGGGATCGCTCGGAATCGGCATTTCTCCGGGAACGCGCCCGAAGCGAAATTTTTTTCCGGGAACGGCGGACGGCACCGGAATCATTCCGGAATCATCGCCGGCAAAGGCGCGCGCCAAAATCTCGCTCGACGTGTTGCCGAGCGCGCAAACAAATCCCGGAGCGGAAAGCGTGAATTTCATTCGAATCTCGTGATTTCGTAGCGGTATCCGCGAACGAAGTTTTGAAGAACAACGTTCCCGCGCGCGGGAGCGTCAGGACGGGAAAAAACAACGGTGGCGATTTTTTCGCCGTGAAGCGAAAGCGTTCGCGTTGTCGCGTCCGAAGAAATTTCCCACGGCGGCGGAAAATTTTTCCGCAACGCGGGAACGTCTCCGTAAATGAAAATCAAATCGTGCAAAAGATATCGCGGATTCAGCGAAGCAAAACCGAGCGTTCCCGCGCCGCGGTCGAGCGAAACGGAACCGTCGGCGCGGCGCCACGTCAGCGTAAAAAGCCTGCCCACGGGCGCAGAGGCGACAAGCGTCAGCTCGCTCGGCGTGATTTTCAGCACACCGTCCGCCTCCCACGAAGAGTTCCCGTAGGTCGCGGCGATGTGGTGCGGAACAAGAATTCCCTCAGCGGGAACGCCGGCGAAAAAATCCTCCGGCGGGAACGGCGCAACGGGAACGCCGTCGGCAAGAAAAATTTCGTCGGGAAATGTCGGCGCGGTGCACCCTGCGAGGAGCGTTCCCAATGCAAAGGTCATCAGCACGTGCGGTTTCATTTCGTCGTCGTCAAACAGTCTCGGTTCGGATTATATTTTTCGGAGAAGCTAAACCAAGATTCGAGCTCGCTCAATCATGAAAGTTCTACGATTCCGCATCGCGAAAAAATCACTTTGGACGCCGACCGAAACGGAAAGCGCTCCGGACGTGCGTTTCGTGCCGCCGCTGATGCGTCGCAAACTGAGCCTGCTCGAAAAATCCGGGCTTTTCGTGCTGAACGCCGTCGCGCCCGCCGAGCCGCGACCGACGATTTTCGCTTCGCGCTTCGGTGAGTGGCGGCAGACATTTCGCCTGCTGCGCCAACTGCGGGAAGAAGGAGAAATTTCGCCGGCGGGATTCAGCCTGAGCGTGCACAACGCAACTCCGGGAATTTTTTCTCTGATTCGCGGGGACGCTTCGCCCTACACGGCGATTGCGGCAGGCGAATCCACGATTGAATCCGGCCTGCTCGAAACGCTGTTGCCGCGCGTTCCCGCGCTGTTCGTCTATGCGGAAGAAGCCGCGCCGGAATTCTACGCGCCGGCGCTTCGAGAACGCGTTCCCGCCGGAGCGTTCGCGCTCGCCGTCGAGCACGGCGAAGATTTCGAAATGTCCGCCGGCGTTCCCGATGCCGCGCCCGTGAGCTTCGACGAAATTCGGGAATTCTTTTTCGGAGAAAAAACCGAGCTTCGCGGGAACGCGCTTTCGTTGCGCAAACTCCGACAAACGCCATGAACACGTGCTGTCGAAAACGTTTCCGCTCCGTTCTCGCCGGATTTTGTTTCGCCGTTTTCGGCGTATGCAGTTTCGGTTTCGGGCTCGCGCTGCTGCCGCCGTTTTTCCTGTTGCCGGAAATTCCGCGCCGCCGAATCGCCGTCGCGTTGAATCGTGCGCTTTGGAAAATTTTCTCTGCGCTGATGATTGCCCTGCAGCTGATTTCCGTTCGACAAGAAAATCCGGAAATTCTCGAATCCGCACGCGGCGCAGTCGTCGTCGCAAATCACCCGTCGCTGATCGATGTCGTTTTGCTGCTCGCGATGACGCCGCGCCCGGTCTGCGTCGTCAAAGGTGCGCTTTCCCGCAACGTATTTATGAAATGCGTCGTGCAAGTCGCGCACCTCGGGAACGACATGCCTCCGGAAAAATTTTTCACGAAAGCGGAAAGTCTGCTGAACCGCGGTTTCAACATCATTATTTTCCCCGAAGGCACGCGCACGGATCCCGATGCGAAACCGACATTTCACCGCGGCGCGGCGCAACTGGCGCTGATCGCGGGAGCAAAAATCGTTCCCGTGAGAATCCGCGTCTCGCCGCGAATTTTGGGCAAACGGCAAAAATGGTTCGACGTCTCGGAACGTTGCGTGCGCTACGAATTGCGCGCGTTCCCGCCGCTCGCGCCCGAGGATTTCGGCGGGAACGCCGAGCCGCGCCACTCCCGCGCAAAACGAATTACGGAAACGCTGCGGGAACTTTTGGCGAGCAATGCGAATTGTGCTGACAACCCGACCGTTTCCTCCTAACTTTCGCCCAATTCGCCGCAAGATTTTTCAGACAATGACGAAAACGGAACTTCAGAACGAAATTAAAAAACTCATTATCTCGGCTCTCGATTTGGAAGACATCGCACCCGAAGACATTGAGACGGACGCGCCGTTGTTCGGAGCCGGGCTCGGTCTCGATTCCATTGACGCGCTTGAGCTCGGAATGGCGCTGAAAAAGAAATTCGGCGTAGTGTTTCAAGCCGGAAGCGAAGACAACAAAAAACACTTCGCAAGCGTCGCCGCGCTCGCCGACTACATCCTCGCACAAAAAGGCGAAAATTTATGATCACCCAAGAAGAAATCTTCAAAAGAATCAGCGACATTCTGGAAGCGGACTTTGAATGCCCGCGCGAAAAACTCACGATGGACGTGAAACTTTTCGAGGACTTGGAGCTGGACAGCATCGACGCCGTCGATCTCATCGTGCGTCTCCAACAGTTCACGGGAAAAAAAGTGGATCCGGAATCGTTCAAGCAGATTCGCACGCTCGGCGACGTTGTCCGCGCCGTCGAAAAACTCGTCAACGAACAGGCGGCGTCCGAACAATAAAAACCGCGAACGGCGCGACGCTCGGAGAAGATGTCTCGAATTCTCAAAATTCTTTCCGTTCCCGCGCTCGTCGCGTATCCGTTTTTAGTCGCCGGAGCATTTTTTTTCGAAGCGAATCCGAAAATTTTTCCGTTGTTGCTCGTCTTCGCTGCAGGCGTTTCCGCCATCGGCGCCGGATTTCGGTGGCTTTGGCTCGTCGGCGCAGGCTTGGCGGCGGCGCTTTTTTTTACGAACGAAGCGGTGCTTCTTCGACTTTATCCCGTGCTGATGAACGCGGCGGTCGCGAGCGTTTTCGCCGTTTCGCTTTTTCGAAAACCGCTCATCGAAATTTTCGCCGAAAAGATGGGGCACAAACTTGACGACGCCGCGCGCGCCTACACGCGCAAGGCAACGCTCGCGTGGGCAATTTTCATGGCGGCGAACACGCTCGCCTCGCTCATCACCGTATTTTTGCCGCTGAGCGTTTGGACGATTTACAACGGAGCGATTTCTTACGCGCTCATCGGATTGATGGCGGCGGCGGAATTTCTTGTGAGAAGGAGGGGGCGCCGATGTGCGGAAACTTAAATTTGTCGAATGCGAACGTTCCCGCGAACTCGCCCGTTTTTCTCGGAGCAAACGGCATCGTCGAGCGCGGAGAATTTCGCGGGAACGTTGCGCGTTGCGCCGCGTTTTTCTCGCGCCGCCCGGAACGGGAATTTGCGCTTTTTACCGAAAACTTTCCGCGTTTCTGCACGTGGTTTCTCGCATTGCTCGCGGCGGGAAAAGACATCGTGCTCCCGCCGCATCTCCGCGAGGGAATGCGAAAACAATTGCGTTCCCGCGATATTCCCGTCGTGACGGACATCGCGGACTTCGGTGCGTTCCCGCCGCCGTTGCCGAAAAGTCTTCCCGCAGCGGAAGATTTTCGCTTCCCGGATTTCGGCGGACGCGTCATTTCGTTTTTTACGTCGGGCAGCACTTCCGATCCGAAACTCATTCGGAAAAAATTCGAGACGATCGCGGCGGAAGTCGATTTTCACTTGCGGGAAGCGACATTTCCCGGCGATGCGCCGCTCGTCGTCGCGAGCGTTTCCGCGCACCACATGCTGGGGCTTCTGCATCGTTTTCTCATTCCGCTGAAAGCCGGATTTCCGATGGCGGAAGAAACGCTGATTTCCGTAGAAGATCTCGCCGAGTTGCGGGAACGCGGGACGAAAATCTTTTTGGTGACAACGCCGTCGTTCCTCGACAAAGTCGCCGCAAATCGCACACTGTGCGCGTTCCCGCGCGACTGCGTCCGCATCGTTTCCTCGGGCGCCGCGTTGCGCAAGGAAACCGCCGATGCCGCGCTGGAAATTTTCGGCGTTTCGCCGTATGAAATTTTCGGAAGCACGGAAGCCGGAGGCGTGGCTTTTCGCCGACAGGAACGCGGCTCGACGTGGACGCTTTTTCCCTGCGTTCACGCGGAAACGGACGCGCTCAACCGCCCGCTGGTTTCCTCGCCGTTTTGCGGCGAAGAACCGTTCCTCATGCAAGATGCAATTTCGCTGACGGGAACGCGGAGTTTCGAATTGCACGGACGGCTCGACCGCCTTGTAAAAATTGCCGAGCACCGCGTTTTACTGCCGGAAATCGAAGCCGGTTTTGAAAAACACGGATTCGTCGCGCGCGCGCATTTTCTCCTGCTCGACGGCGCGCGCCCTCGCCTCTGCGCATTGTTGGAGCCGACCGCCGAAGGCTCGGAATTTTTGAAAAAAAATACGAAACGCGCATTCGTCGCTCGGCTGAAAACCGACCTCGGCGATGACATCGATCCTTTCGCGTTCCCGAAGAAAATTCGAATCGTTCGCGAAATTCCGACCAACGCGCAGGGAAAATTCGTCCGCAACGAACTTATGCCGCTTTTCAAGTCCTCCATCGCAGAACCCATGACGGAAAATCTGCGAATCGATGAAAATTCCGTGAGCGCGGAGCTCACGTTCGTTCCCGAATCGATTTATTTTCGCGGGCATTTTCCGGGCGTTCCGATTTTGCCGGGCGTTGTCCAAACTCATTTCGCCTACGTTTTCGCAAAACGTTTCCTGAACGTTCCCGCCGCGCCGAAACGCATTCTGAAACTCAAATTCGTCCGCATAATTTCTCCGGGCGAAACCGTTTCGCTCACGCTTGAACGTCGCGGGAACGATGTGGCGTTCACCTACTCCAAGGCGGGCGCGCCGTGTTCATCGGGCGTCTTGTGCGGAGAAAAATAAAAAAGGCAAACGATGTTTCGTCCGCTTATAATCGTTCCGCTGTTTAATCATCTCGCGCAATTTCGGGAACTCGCGCCCGCGTTGCAAAATTGCGGCGTCCCCGTGCTCGTCGTAGACGACGGAAGCGACGATGCCGCGGCGACGAAATCCTTTTGCCTTGCCGCAGGATTTTCGTTTTTGCGCCATGAAAAAAACTGCGGGAAAGGCGCCGCGCTGAAAACCGCAATAACCTACGCCGTCGAAAACGGTTTTTCTCACGCGTTGCAAATTGATGCCGACGGGCAACACGATGTCGCGGACATTCCGAAATTTCTCGAAATCGCCCGCGCCGCGCCCGACGTGCTCGTGAACGGCGTCCCCGTGTATGACGATTCGGCGCCGCGTTCCCGCGTCTTAGGGCGCACCATCACCAACTTTTGGGTCGCGCTGGAAACGCGTTCCCGCGCCGTCGGCGATGCCATGTGCGGATTTCGCGTCTATCCGCTCACGCCGGCGACGGCGGGCGTTTTTTCGCGCATGCGTTGCGCCGGAATGGGCGCGGATATCGAAATTCTCGTGCGCGCCGTTTGGAGCGGCGTTCCCGTGAAAAATGTTCCGACGCGCGTGCGCTACCCGAAAAACGGCGTTTCGCATTTTCACGTTTTTTCGGACAACGCGAAACTTTCCGCACTGCACGCTCGCCTTTTTTCGGAAAGTCTTTTTTGGAGAAAAAAACATCATGATTGAAGCCCATCTCGATTTTCGCATTCCGTTTCAGGATGTCGATTCGATGCAAGTCGTCTGGCACGGGAACTATGTTCGCTACTTTGAGCAGGTGCGCGCCGAGCTGTTGCGCGACATCGGATTCACTTACGGCGACATGGCGGCGCGCGGCTTCGCGTTCCCGATTGTCCGGCTCGATGTAAAATACATGTCGCCCGCGCGCTTCGACGAACGCGTGCGCGCAACGGCGGAGTTGATGCCCTGCGAAAACTGCCTCGATATTCGCTACCGCGTCATTTCCCTCGAAAGCGGGAAAACGCTTTGCAAAGCGACCACGCGGCAAATGGCGGTGTGCCTCGAAAACGGCGAAAGTCTTTTCCGGCTTCCCGAACCGCTGTTCTCGAAAATGCTCAACTACGCAAACGAAAAATGACGATGCTTCGATTCCTGCTTCCGATTTTTTTCGCGGTGCTCAGCGTTCCCGTGAGCGCCGCGCTCCCGAAACTTCCCGCAGATGATGCCACGGGAAATTTTCGCCAAGTAAAAACGCTTCACGACATGGGCGTGCAGCTCGTGTCCTCCGGCGATTTTCGAGTGAAAAAAAGCGGAGAACTTTTTTGGCGAACGCTCAAGCCCGCAGAATTCGCATTTTTGCTCACGCCGCAAGGCGCGTTTCAAATTCGCGGGAACACGAAAACGCCCGTGCCTGAATCGGCGACGCCGCTCATGCGCACGCTTTACGCCGTTTTCGATGCCGCACTCTCCGGCGACGAAGAAACGCTCGGAAAAATTTTTGAAATCTCGCGGGAACGCGGCGATGACACATTGTTGGTGCTCGTTCCGAAAAAAGAACCGCTTTCGGTATTCGTCAAAAAAATCGAACTGCACGCCGACGAAAATTCGCTGAACTCCGTTGTACTTTTCGATGACTCCGGCGACGAAACCCGCATCGAATTTTACAATCTTCGTGCAGCAACGCCCGAAAAATGATGAGCAACTCGTCGCGCAATCTGCTTTTTCGCGGGCTTCGGCTGTTTTACCTCGTCGCGCTGATTGCGTGCGCGGCAACGCTGTTTCTGAACCCGCCACAGATTCGCACGGATTTGTTCGGACTGCTCGGGAAAACGGGAACGACCGAGGAAGAAGCGCTCGTCTCGCTGTCGCGCGCGAACTCTTCGCGATTTCAGATTCTGATTGAAGCGGACGATTCGGCGACGGCGAAACGCGGCGCGGAAGCGTTTTCAAACGCCTTGCCCGAAGAATATTTTCGTTCCCGCGGGAACGTTTTTTCCGCCGTCGATGTTCGCGAATTGCTCGATTATTACATCGCGCACGGGAGCGGCTTGCTCTCGGACGAAGACCGCGAGGCATTGCTCGCAGGACGTTTTTCGGAAGTCGAAGAACGCGCGATAATGCACTGGCTCTCGCCGGTAGCCGGCGGCGTTCCCGCGAGTCGGGATCCGTTCGGCTTGCTCTCGCGATTTCTGATCGGGCTCCCGCGCGCGGCGCAATACGATTTTGTGCCGGAAGACGGCATGCTCACGGCAACGCGCGGAGAAAAAACGTTTGTCTTTCTCTCACCGGAGTTGAAGCCGAAGCTCGGACTAAACGAACAAATTGCGGCAACGGAAAAAATCGATTCGCTCGAAATTCCCGGCGTGCGCGTGCACGCTTCCGGAATTCCGTTTCACTCGGCGGCAACGGCAAGCGCGAGCAAAACGGAGCTGAACGTGCTCACCGTTGTCGGCGCGGGAACGATTCTGGCGTTGCTTTGGATTTTGTTTCGCTCGTTGCGATTTCTCGTTCCGGTTTCGGCGAGCATCGCCGCCGGCGTGTTGGGCGGCACGGCGGCAACGGCTCTACTCTTCCCGCAACCGCACGTAATGACGTTTGTCTTCGGAACAACGCTCGTCGGGCTCGCCGTCGATTACTCGTTTCATTTTTATTTGCGAAGAGGCACGGACATTCGCAAGCCGTTGCTGATGGCGTTTCTGACGACTGCAATCAGCTTTTCCGTTCTCGCGCTTTCATCCTTTCCCGTGCTGCGGCAAATGGCGGTTTTCTCGATTGTCGGACTGCTGTTCGTGCTGGGATTCGTTCTGATTTTCGCGGGAAAACTTCTCGGGGAAACGCAGTTGCCCGAACGAATCACGACCGCTGAAAATTTCGCGCGAAGCTTTTCCGCATTCTGCCGGCGAACGCTCACGCGCGGCGCGCTCGTCGTCGTAGCGATTGTCGTCGCGGGAATGTTTTTCGTCTCGCTGAAAGATGACGTGCGAGATTTGTATCGTCCGAGCGCGGAGCTCGCGGAACGCGATCGTTTCTTCATGGAAATCGCGGGTTTTTCCGGAAATTCCGCATTCTGCATCGTTCCCGGAAAAACCTGCGAAGACGTTTTGCGCATCGAAGAAAACGCGAATCTTCCCGGCGTTCGTCTTTCCGCGTTTCTGCCGTCGGAGGAGCGACAGCGCGAGAACGCGGTGCTTGTTCGCGAACTTTTTGCCCGCGGAAATTTGGAGAAAACGCTCGGGATTTCGAAAAAATTTGAATTTGCGGGAACGCCGCCGGCGACGCTCGAAAACGCGCCGAGCGCGCTGAAAAATTTGTCCGAATCTCTGTTTTTCCGCACGCAAAGCGGAGACTTCTCCGTCGTTCCCGTGCCGTCGGATTTCAACGCTCCGGAGGGAACGTTCGTCGTGCGCCCTGCGCAGGAGATTTCCTCGCTGTTGGAAACTTACCGGGAACAGACTTACGCATTGCTCGCAACGGCGTTCGCGGCGCTTTTCGCCGTCTTGATTTTCGTCTATCGGCGCCGCGCGTTTCGGTTGCTTTTTGCGCCGGTCGCGGCGATTGCGACAGTTTCTGCCGTGCTCGGATTTTGCGGAATTCCGCTGTCGTTTTTTCATTTTCTTTCGTTCTTCCTCATCGTCGGATTTTCGCTGGACTACGGAATTTTCCGCATGGAAGGCGGCTCGCGGGAACTGCCGGTCGCGCTCTCTTGCGCCACGAGCGTGCTGAGTTTCGGATTGCTCGCGTTCACGAGTTTTGCGCTGACACGCTCAATGGGCATCGCGCTCGGGCTCGGGCTCGCCTTCGCGTATTTTTATTCTTCGTTGCTTTCCGAAAAACGCGTAGCGCCGACATCGCGGGAATGGTTCGAACAAAAGGAACAATGCGCCGGACGATTTCGCCTCGCCCTGCTTTGGGGCGTTTATCGATTTTGCCCGCAATTCGTGTTCAAAACTTTGCTCGCGCTCGTCGGCTTCGGAATTTTTCTCGCGGCACGTCCGGCGCGAAATGCCTCGCGCGCGTATCGAAAAATTTTGAATGCTGCGCGGGAACGCCGCGGACTTCCGCCCGCGAAATTTTCGACGCTTGCGCACCTGATGGCGTTCACGTTTTCGGTTTTCGACAAATTCGATGCGGCGGCACTGAAGAAAAATCCGCTCCGCTTCCTCGCCGAAGAAAACGAAGATTTTCGAGAATTTCGCGAAAATGCAAATCGCGGGAACGGCATGTTTTTCCTCTGCTCGCATGTCGGGAACATCGAAATGCTCCAAAGCTTTCAACGCGAACGAAGCGATTTCGCGCCTCGCGTGATGCACGCATTTCAAGACTTCGAGCAGAACGGAATTTTCCTCGAATTTTTCCGCCGCCACTGCCGCGCGGAAAATCTTTTTCTCCGTTCAAGTCGCGACATCGACATCGGCACCGCCGCCGAAATGCAGGACGCAATCGCGCGCGGCGAGCTCGTGATGATGGCGGCGGATCGCGTTTCCGCGGGAACGCCGACGCGCAACATCGAGGTCTCACTCCTCGACGAAAAAGTCCCGTTCCCGCGAGGTGTTTTCACGTTTGCGCGGCTGATGGAATGCCCCGTGTTTTTCGTTGCCTGCGTAAAAACCGCTCCCGCGACCTACACGCTTTTTGTCGAAAAAGCGCCCGCCGAAAACGTTCCCGCCGCATTCACCGCATTTTTGGGAAAACTGATTCTGCGCTACCCGCTCTCGTTTTTCCATTTCTACGATTATTTTCGAAACTGAGCGCGGGAACGCATAACGTTTTTTTGTTATAATTGTTTTATGACGGAACGAGAAAAAATGATGAGCGGCGAATGGTACGACGCCAATTTTGATTCGGAGCTGATCGCTTTGCGGGAACGCGCCGAAGAACTTTATTTCGCGTTCAATCACACGCCGCCCGGCGACAAGGACGCGCGCGCCGCGGCGCTGAAAAAACTTTTCCCGCACCTCGGGAAAGACGTCGTCATTCTCGCGCCGTGCCGAGCGGACTACGGCACAAACTGCTTCATCGGCGACGGCACATTCGTCAACGGCGGCGCTTACCTAATGGACTGCGCACGCATCACGATCGGCGCGCATTGTTTCATCGGACCGAATCTCGGTTGCTACACCGCCGAACACGCGCTCGACATCGAGCGGCGCAATCGCGGGATTGAACGCGCGCGCCCGATCACAATCGGCGACAACTGTTGGCTCGGCGGGAACGTGACAATTCTTCCGGGCGTATCAATCGGCGAAGGCGCAGTCATCGGAGCGGGAAGCGTTGTTACGAAAGACATTCCGCCGTTCGTCATCGCGGCGGGAAATCCCTGTCGCGTCCTGCGAGCGCTCCCGCCGTCTCACGTTGCGACCCAATGATAGCAGGCTTTGCGGAGTCCGCGCAGTCGCGGGAACAAAATTCCGACAAACCAACCGACAAGGAACACGCCGAGAATCGTTCCCTCGCGCACGCCCTCGAGACGATGCAATAGCGCAAACGAAAATGCGAGCGCGGCAACGACGAGCGTGGCGTCAAAAGCAATCTTGCACCGCGGGAGCGGCAAACGAAATTCGCGCGCGAACGTCTTCACGAAAGCATCGCCCGGCACGCAGAGAAAATCCGAATGAATCTTACACGCGATGCCGGCGGCGAGAAGCACCGCTCCCGCGACGAGCATCAGAATTTGCAGCGGATAAATCGTCGTTTCCAACGGGTGCGAAATCCACATTCCGAGATCGATGCAAAACCCGAACAGCGCCGTTGCCGGAATCTGCAACAGCTGAAACGGCGAAAATCGTTTGCGCAAAACCGCAATTTGTCCGAGCACGAAAAGGATATTCATCCCGAGCGTGAGCGTGCCGTAAGAAAGCGGCACGACATTTACGAGCACCCACGGAACACTCGAAATGGGCGTAGCACCGAGCCCCGAACGCGTCGAAAGCGCAACGCCCAGCCCGGAAACCGCAACACCGAAACCGAAAAGTGCCGCCCGACGCCTTACGTCAAATATCAGCATTCGCCGCGTCCTTTCGATTCCAAAACACGGACGAATTCACGCGTCCCCGGATTGATGTAAAAATTCATAAAGTATGATTATACCACGCTGCGCGGGAACGTCTTAGCCCACGGATAAACACCGAGAAACACGGATTTTTCTTCTTGGCAATCTTTGGCGTGTCTCCGCATCGAAAACCCTTTTCAAGAAACTTTTCTCCCGCGGAGCGGGAATCAACAGGCGCGAAGCGCCGAATCAACTTCTCAACTC
>CAVEBA010000003.1:0-27933 GCA_963613695.1 Sphaerochaetaceae bacterium | reverse complement strand
GCTTTTTGGCTATCTCGGGTTTAGCATTTTGTTTTTTGTCGGACGGAATATTTGGGATTTTTAGCGTTCCCGGACACAAAAAAACCGCGTTCCCGTGCGGGAACGCGGTTTTTTTTGAAAGGTGCGCGAAACGCGATTAACGTTTCGAGAACTGGAAGCGCTTGCGCGCGCCCGGGCGGCCGCTCTTTTTGCGTTCTTTGGAGCGTCCGTCGCGCGTGAGCAGACCCGCAGTTTTCAGCGGAGCGCGCAGATCGGGATTGTATTTTTCGATTGCGCGAGCGATACCGTGCGAAATCGCACCCGCTTGGCTGTTGCAACCGCCGCCGTTCACGCGGACTTCGATGTCGAGCGAACCGTCGAGCCCTGCAACGGAAATCGGGAGCGTCGCGGTTTTCGCGAGCGCTTCCGTGAAGCAGTATTCTTCGACCGGCTTGTCGTTGACCGTAACCTTGCCGGAGCCGCTGGCGACGCGAACGCGCGCGGTGGAGGTTTTGCGGCGCCCGACGGCGACAAAAACAGGAACGTCTTTATTCATATTCTGATGAAATTAGATTTTGTATTCGACCGGGTTCTGCGCCGCGTGCGGGTGTTCCGCGCCGGCGTAGACTTTAAGTTTCTTCAGCATCGTGCTCGCGAGACGGTTTTTCGGGAGCATGCCCTTGACCGCGTGTTCGATGATGAATTCGGGGCGGTGTCCGCGCATGAATTCCGCCGTGCGGCGGTAGGCGGTGCCGACCCAACCCGTGTAGAACATGTAGGTTTTGTCGGTTTCCTTGCTTCCCGTAAATTTCACCTTGTCGGCATTGATGACGACGACGAAATCGCCCGTGTCAACGTGGGGCGTGTAGGTCGGCTTATGACGTCCGCGCAGAATCGTTGCGATTTTGACGGCGAGGCGCCCGACCGGTTGTCCGGCGGCGTCCACCACGAACCATGTCTTATCGGCGGCGTTGGATGTCTTCGCTAAAGTTGTTTTCATCTCTGAATTTATTAAAAGAGCGTTAAGTAAAAATTTTTGTCGAGCGGAGTGCAAGTGTTTTTTTTTGTTCCCCCGCGCGTTTTTTCACGATGTAATGGAAAACTATGGATTCGCACTCCGATGAAATTTGCGTTCCCGTGCGCGGAAAAGTTCACTCCGTCGAGACTTGCGGCACCGTGGACGGTCCCGGAATCCGCTATGTTGTGTTTCTTTCGGGGTGTTCGTTGCGTTGCCGCTACTGCCACAATCCCGACACGTCTTTTGCGCCGCGCGGCACGGAAACGACCGCCGAGGAAGTTGTCGCGGACATTGCGCGCTACGCGGATTTTTTGCGCGGGAGCGGGGGCGGCGTCACGCTTTCCGGCGGCGATCCGCTTTTTCAAATTGAATTTTCCCGCGCGATTTTTGCGGGATGCAAGGCGCACGGTTTGCACACGGCGCTCGATACTTCGGGCGCGCTCGGCGCCGATGCGGACGATGCGTTTCTCGGGAACGTCGATTTGACCTTGCTCGACATCAAGTCCGGCGATCCCGCGACTTATCGCGCGACGACGGGCGGCGATCTCGCGCCGACGCTTGCGTTTGCGCAACGCCTCGCCGCGCTCGGCAAAAAAATCTGGCTGCGCTTCGTGCTCGTTCCCGGATTGACGGATGCCGACGGGAACGTGCGCCGCGTGGCGGAGTTCGCGGCGGCGCTCGGCGGGAACGTCGTCGAGCGCGTGGACGTGTTGCCGTTTCACAAACTCGGCGCGTTCAAATGGAAAGAGCTCGGTTTGCGCGATCCGCTCGCGGGAACGCCCGAGCCCGCTGCCGAAGCGGTTTCGCGGGCGCGGAAAATTTTTGTCGAAGCCGGCTTCTCCGCGTCCGTCGTGAAGTAAGTTTTTGCGAAAGAAAAAATTTCGCGTTGCTTTGCAAAGGCTTCGCGGCGAAAATATTTTTCAATCTCGGGGCGGGGCGCAATTCCCTACCGGCGGTGATTCGGCGTTCGCGCCGAAAAGCCCGCGAGCCCGAACGCATTTTTGTGCGCAAAGGTTGATTCGGTGCAATTCCGAAGCCGACGGTAAAGTCCGGATGAAAGAGATTCTAAGGCGATGCGCCCGCATCGTCGGTGTTCCCGCGTTTCCGAGTGCTCGATTTTTTTTAGCGAATGAAAACGGAATTCAGTTTTTTGGAACGATTCGGGAACGCGCGGGAACGCGTGGAAAATGCGCTCGCCGCGTTGCGCGCAGGTAAAGGCGTGCTCGTCGTGGACGACGAAAATCGCGAGAACGAGGGCGACCTCATTTTCGCGGCGGAAACGCTGACCGCCGAGCAAATCGCAATGCAAATTCGCGATTGCAGCGGAATCATCTGCATCTGCATTACCGCGGGAACGGCGCGGCGTCTCGAATTGCCCATGATGGTGCGCGACAACACCAGCCGCTACGGCACGGCGTTCACCATTTCCGTAGATGCCGCGAAAAACGTTTCTACCGGCGTTTCCGCCGCGGATCGGCTTGAGGCGGTGCGCGTTGTCGCTTCGGACACGTCTTCGCGCGCGGATCTCGCCGCTCCCGGACACATGTTCCCGCTCGTCGCGCGCGACGGCGGCGTGCTCGAACGCCCGGGGCACACCGAGGCGACGATTGATCTCGTGCGGCTCGCCGGGCTGAAACCTTGCGGCGTGCTTTGCGAGCTCACGAATCCCGACGGCACGATGTCGCGTCTGCCCGAAGTCGCCGCTTACGCGGAAAAACACGCGTTCCCGCTCGTTTCAATCAAGGATCTCGTCGAGTATCTGAAAAAAGAGTGAGGGGGTTTTCAGAGGAATTAGAAATTAGGAATTAGAAATTAGGAATTAGGAGTTAGGAATTAGGAAGAAGTCCCACGTTCCCGCGGTTCAGTAAAAAACTTTTTCCATAAAAAGTCCGCGGGCGGGAGCGGTGGAAACGCGCGCATCGCAGATTCGAGCTTCGCGGTAGGCGAGCAGATCTTCCGGCGTCATTTTTCCGATGCCGACGGCGTAAAGCCCGCCGACGAGACGGCGCACCATTTTGTAGAGGTAGCCGCTCGCTTCCGTCGTGATGATGATTTCCTTGCCGCGGCGCACGACATCGAGCCGCCGCAAATCCTTGACGGGATTTTCGCGTTCGGCGGAAGCGTGATTTGCGCCGAACGCTGAAAAATCGTGCGTTCCGAGCAGAAGCGTTCCCGCGCGCGCCATCGCGGGAACGTCGAGCGCGTGCTCGCCGATTCCCCAGCAGTAGCGCGTCTCGAACGGCGTCGGAAATCCCTCGCGAATGTGGTAGCGATAGCGTTTCCCTTTTACGGAAAAACGTGCGTGAAAACCGTTTTTTGCTTTTGTCGCGCGCAACACGGTGATTCCCGCGGGCAAGCCCGAATGCAGCGCGCGCAAGAGCGTTTCCGCCGGATAATTCCAGCGCGAATCGAAGTGAAAACATTGCCCGCGCGCGTGCACGCCGGAGTCCGTGCGCCCGCTCCCGTGAATGCGAATTTCTTCGCGCGTGATGTGCGCGAGACGCTTTTCGAGAATGTCCTGAATCGCGAGCCCGCAACGCTGACTTTGCCAGCCGTGAAAATCCGTGCCGTCGTAAGCGACGATGCAGCGGTAGCGCGTGAATCCTTCCGGGATCGCGTTGAACGGTTTTTCGCTCGTGGGTGTTCGCATACGACGAAAAAAGAAAGCACGAAGCGCATGCGTTTCCAACCCGATTTTTCCGTTGAGAAAAAAGGCTCGGCGAATCTAAACTCGTGCGCGATGGAAACGCTTCTGACCGGAAAATTTATTGCGGGAACGCTCGGCGCGGAGTGGCGCGGCGCTCCCGCGCCGGAAAAAATCGCGGGTGCGGCGATTGATTCGCGCAAGCTCGCGGCGGGCGAAATTTTCGTCGCGATAAAAACGGCGAATCGCGACGGACACGATTTTCTCGAAACGGCGCGGGAACGCGGTGCGGCGGGCGCACTTGTTTCGCGCTTTGTGCCGGAAGTCGCGTTGCCGCAGCTCGTCGTTCCCGACACGGTCGCGGCGTTGCAAAAACTTGCGGCGGCGTATTCCCGCGCGATTCGTTCCCGCCGCGAATGCGCGCGCGTTCCCGTGATTTTTGCGGTAACGGGAAGCGTCGGAAAAACTTCGACAAAGGATTTGCTCGCGCAATTGCTTTCTCGCGCGGGAACGGTGCTTGCGACGGAAAAAAATCTGAACAACACGCTCGGCGTTCCGCTCACGTTGCTGAAAATCAATCCGTTCGTGCACGATTTCGCCGTGGTTGAAGCGGGAATGAGCGTTCCCGGCGAGCTGGGAATTTCGGCGGAAATGATTTGCCCGGACATCGCCGTTGTCACCAACGTGCGCCCCGCGCATCTCGAGGGACTCGGCACGATGGACGCGATTGCGCGGGAAAAAGCGGAGCTGCCGCGACACTGCGCAATCGGCGGGAACGCGTGTTTTTATGCGGAATTGCTGCGATACGAAAGTTTTCGCGCGTTGCGCGGTGCGACGATTTTGGTGCCCGATTTTACGGAAGAATTTTTCGGAGAAAACGGCGCGCGCGTTCCCGTGCGCACGGCGTTGCGCGAGATTGCGGACGGTTTTGAAATCACGGCGGGAACGCGAAAATTTTTCGTGAAAAATGTTTCGCGCGGGCTCGCAGAAAATGCGGCGCTCGCCGTTGTCGCCGTTTCAAAATTTGTTTCCGACGAAAAAATTCAGTCGGCGCTCGATGCGTGGAAACCGTCCGCGAATCGCGGCGAAGTGCGGGAACGCGCGGACGGCGGCGGAAAAATTTTCGTCGATTGCTACAACGCGTCGCCGGCGTCGATGTCGGATTCGGCGTGCGCGTTCGCGAAACGTTTTCCCGCGAGCGCGGGAACGCCGCGGCTTTTCGTGCTCGGAGGCATGGGCGAGCTCGGCGCGGATTCCGCGCGCCTGCATCGCGAAGTCGGCGAAGCGCTTCCGCTCGATGCTTCGACGGACTCGCTCGCGCTTTTCGGCGGGAACGCGGCGCTCATCGGCGAGGGCGCAATTGCACGCGGTTTCCCGCGGGAACGCGTGCGCGTGTTTGCGGATATCGATGCGTTGCGCGCGCACGTTGCCGAGTTTCGCGGGAACGTGATGTTCAAAGGTTCGCGCGCGTTTGCGCTCGAACGCGCCGTTCCCGCGGAGGTGCGCGAATGAATTTTTTGAAAAAACTTTTCGCCGCGATTTTTCGTCGCGGGAACGCTTGCAACGCGGAGAAAAAAACGTGGCGGCGGGAACGCGGCGAAGTCGGCGAAAAATTTGCCGCCGATTTTTTGAAAAAAGAACGCGGCATGAAAATCCTGCAACGCAATTACCGTGCGGGACGCGATGAGATCGACATCGTCGCGCTCGACGCGGGGACGCTCGTGATTGTCGAAGTGAAAACGCGTTCGGAAAACGATGCACACGGCGCGGTGTTTGCCGTGGACGCGCGAAAGAAAAACGCGTTGCGCCGCGCGGCAAATGAGTTTCTGCGCGAGTTCGGTGCGCGTCCGCCGATGCGGCTCGACGTCGTCGAAGTCTACGTGCGGGAACGCGACGGCGCGATGCGCGCGGTGCATCATCAGGCTCTGAGTTGGAAAAAGAAGGCGTCCCTATAAGCTATAATCTTTAAGCCATAAGCTTTTTTAGATTTTTAACGATAATCTAATTTTCACCGCATAATTTCTTAACGTGAGCGGGTTAAGCTGTGCGGACACTCAATTGAAAATCAGATTATGAAAATCGAAAAAGTCATGCTCATCTCTGCGGCGGCGCTTCTTGCTCCGTTCGCGATTAACGCTCAAGCCGCCGCTTCTGCCGTTCCCGAGAACGCGAAAGAGGCGAACGGTGTTTCCTTCGATGCAAAGAAGGCAAAAATCACGGTCTCCGGATACGCGCAGGCGCAATACATCTACGCGGATTCCAAGACAAATTCCGGCGATGCCTATTCCGGTTTCGCGATTCGCCGCGCGGCAATTTCCGCCAAGGGCGAGATCGACGAAAATTGGTCGGCGGAAGTCGGTTTTGAAATCGACGGGAACAACAAAAACGACAAGCTGAACAACGCGTTCGTGGACAAAGCGATTATTTCCTACAAAACCGATTTCGGGAAATTGACTGCCGGATACCAGAAAACCGCGTTCGTCATGGAAGAATACACATCGTCGAAAACGGCGCTCTGCATCGAGCAGTCGATCGCGTCGAGTTGGTTCGGCAAAATGGCGGGCGTCAGTCAGCTTTCCGGACGCCACGGCGGTGTCTGGTGGGACGGCAAGGTCGAAGGCGTGAAATACACGCTCGGCGTCGTCAATCAGTATAAGGAAGATTTTTATTCCGACGAAAATCGCGGCGTCGCTTTCGCGGGAACGCTCGCATACACTATTAAGGCGGACGACGGCACGGCGCTCGAGCTCGGCGTCAACGGTATTTACAATCCCGGGAACGATTCCAAGGACGAATCCGGAAACTACGTTGCGGAAAAAGCGCCGCACGGCGCCGTCTGGGGCGTTGAGCCTTACGCCAAGCTTACGGTTGACGGCTTCACGGGAATCGTCGATGTGCTTTACGGGGACGGCGACAAAGAAGCCGGCGTGAAAGATGCCGCGTGGGGAGTGAACGCGACTGCCGCGTATCGTTTTGAAAACGACCTCGAACCCGTGGTGCGTTTTTCCTACGTCGATACCGGCGACAACAAGGGACTGAAGCCCGATTTGCTGAAAAACGTGCCGAAAGGAACGTCCGACCACGATTCCGCGTGGGGCGCCTACGTCGGTGCGAATTTCTACGCGAACAAACACATCAAGGTTTCTGCGGGCTACGAATACACGAAATTCGAGGGCGGCGCGAAATCCGAGGACGCAAACGCGTTTCGCGTCCAGCTTCAAGCGGTGTTCTGAGGAAAAATTCGGCAGTATCCGAGAGCGTCCGGAGGCGTTGAGCTTCCGGGCGTTCCCGCGTTCAAACTTTCCTTTGCGTTCCCGCGGGAAAAGGTTTTTACTCGCAACCACTATGCAGAAAATCGCGCTCTTGTCCGTCAGCGACAAAACCGGGCTTTTGGATTTTGCAAAAGTCCTTGTAGAAAAACACGGCTACAAGCTGCTCTCCACGGGCGGCACCGCAAAAATGCTCCGCGAGGGCGGGCTGCCCGTCACCGACGTGAGCGAGCACACCGGCTTCCCGGAAATTATGGACGGACGCGTGAAAACGCTTCATCCGCGCGTGCACGGCGGTTTGCTTTGCCGCCGCGACGTTCCCGCGCACATGGAACAGGCGGCGAAACTCGATATTCCGATGATCGACATGGTCGTCGTGAATCTTTATCCGTTTGAAGCAACGGTCGCGAAACCGAATTGCGCGTTTGAAGACGCGATCGAAAACATCGACATCGGCGGTCCGTCGATGCTGCGTTCCGCCGCGAAAAATCACCAAAGCGTATTCGTCATCACCGATCCCGCGGATTATTCCCGCGTGCTTGCGGCGATGGACGGCGATCCCGCCGCGCTCCCGGAATTCCGCCGCGAACTCGCGCTCAAAGTTTTTTCCCGCACCGCCGCTTATGATGCCGCGATTGCAAATTATCTCGAAAAACAAGTGCCGACCGCCGCGACCGCGCCGGCGTTCCCGCGCCAATTTAATCTGAATCTGAAAACGGCGCAGGAACTTCGCTACGGCGAAAATCCGCACCAAAACGCGAAGCTCTTCGGCGATTTCCACAGCTTCTTTAATCAGCTGCAAGGCAAGGAATTGAGCTTCAACAACATTCTCGACATCACGGGAGCGACGAATCTCATCGCCGAATTTGATCGCCCGACCGTCGGCATTCTCAAACACACGAATCCGTGCGGGATCGCCACCGCGGGAACGCTCGCCGAAGCGTGGGATCAAGCGTTTGAGACGGATAAACAGGCGCCTTTCGGCGGAATCATCGTCGCAAATCGCGAAGTGGACAAAGCGCTCGCCGAACGCATCGCGCACATTTTCTCCGAAGTCATCATCGCGCCGTCGTTCTCGGCGGAAGCTCGCGAAATTTTCGCAAAAAAGAAAAACCTGCGTCTCATGGAACAGGTAAAACCGATTTCTGCGGACAAACTTTACGACGTGCGCTACGCAATCGGCGGCGTGCTCGTGCAGGAACGCGATCTTAAACCCATTGATCCGAGCGCTTACAAAGTGGTGACGAGGCGCGCGCCGACCGACGAGGAACTGCGCGCGATGCTCTTCGGCTGGAAAGTCGTGAAGCACGTGAAATCCAACGCAATCGTGTATGCGGGTTGCGAACGCACGCTCGGCATCGGCGCCGGGCAAATGTCGCGCGTCGATTCCTCGCGTCTCGCCGTTTGGAAAGCGGGCGAAGCGGGGCTTTCGCTCAAAGGTTCAATCATCGCCAGCGACGCGTTCTTCCCGTTTGCGGACGGCTTGCTCGCGGCGGCGGACGCGGGAGCGACTGCGGCGATTCAGCCGGGCGGATCCGTGCGCGACCAAGAAGTCATCGACGCCGCAAACGAACGCGGAATGGCAATGATTTTCACCGGACATCGCCACTTCCGACACTAAGATAGATTAGAGCTAATGCTTAATGAAATTAGAAATTAGGAATTAGAAATTAGGAAGAAATCTTAGAGAAAGCCGTTCCCGTGGTTCGCGGGAACGGTTTTTTTGCCTGCGACAAAAAAGGTTGATGAGTTGAAAAGGTTGAGGAGTTTAGGAGCATCGTGCTGATTTTTTCGCCCTCGGCGAAAAAAAAGAGCGCCAACGGCGCGGTAAGCAATAGCGTAGGGCAACGCCCTACGAAATCGGAGGAAAAAACATTAAGCCCTGTAGGGGCGAAAGCCGGCGTTCCCGCGCGGGAACGGTTTTTTATTTGTCCGTTAATTCCAACGCGACGCGTTTGAAACCGAGTGCGCGGAGCGTTCCCGCGATTTCTTTTCGCGCGGCGAGAATTTTCGGAAAATTTTCCGGAGCAACTTCGATGCGCGCGATTTCGCCGTGCACGCGCAAGCGCAAATCGGCATTGCTCGGGAGCAATTTCCGCAGAAAATCTTCTCCGGCGGCAACGGCGCGCAAGGCGTTTTCCGTGATTTGCGTTCCCGTCGGGAAACGCGTGGCAAGGCACGGCGCCGAGGGTTTTTCTGCGCAAGGCAAACCGAGAAGATGCGCGGCGGCGCGAATTTCCGCCTTGCGAAAACCGAGCTCGGCAAGCGGCGAAACGACTCCGAGTTCACGCGCGGCGCGCAATCCCGGGCGATCTTCGCCGAGGTCGTCGGCGTTCGTTCCGTCGGCGAGCGTGTGCATTCCGCGGGAACGCGCGATTTCCGTGAAGCGCCCGAAAAATATTTTTTTGCAAACGTAGCAACGATCGGCGGCGTTGTTGCGAAGCTCCGGAACGGCGAGCGGTTCGACGAATACGGTTTCGTGCGGCACATCGGCGGGAACGCCGTCCGCCGCCTGCGGCGAAACTACGGAGCGCATCGTCAGCGCCGACAACGGGAACGCTTTTTCGCGGCGCAATTCGGCGAGCACGGCGAGCAACAATGCGGAATCGACGCCGCCGGAATAAGCGAGCGCGATTCCTCCCGGCGCGAGTTCGCGCAAGCGTTCCCGCAGGCGTTCGAGTTTTTTTTCAATTTCCGTCATTGCGCGTCGCACGCTTTTTTTGCGGCGTTGAAAATTTCGTCGAACGGCAAATTCGTTTTTTGCGCGAGCGCGCGAACATCATCAAATTCCGGATAGGCGTGAACGTTCCCGTCCGTCGTGCGACAACGCTTCACGCGAACGTCGCCGAACGGCAGTTTCGCCGTGATGATTTCGCGTTCGAGGCACGTGCGCTCTACGCGCCATTTGCGCACGCCGATCGTCGTCGTTGCGCGAAACAGCGCGGCTTCCACGGCGGGAACGCAGGATTCCGCGGCGAGAATTTGCACCTGATACGCCGGACGATTTTTTTTCATAAAACAGGGCACGAAACAAACGTCGAGCGCGCCCGCCGCTGCGATTTCCTCGGCGGCAAATCCGAGCATTTCGCCCGTCGCGTCGTCAATGTTTGAAACGAGTTGGAAAATTGATTCTTCTTCTCCGGCGGCGGTTTCTTCGTCGAGCAAAACCGCGCGCAACAAATTCGCGCGCCCGATTTCTCGCGAGCCCAAGCCGATGCCGACACTGCGAACGCGAAATTTTTCCGGCAAGCGTTCCCGCGAGCGAAATGCGGCGGCAAGCGCGATTCCGGTCGGCGTAACGAGTTCGCCGCGCGTCTCCGTTTTTCGCAAAGGAATGCCGTGCGCGGCGGCGATGTTGAGCACGGCGGGCACGGGAACGGGCAATTCGCCGTGCGCACAGACAACCGTTCCCGAGCCTTCCGTCAGCTCGCCGACAACGCATTCGGAAACGTCGAGCGAATCGAACAACGCGCACGCGCCGACGATGTCCGCGACGGAATCTTCTGCGCCGACTTCGTGAAAATGCACTTCGCTCACGGGAACGCCGTGCGCTTTTGCTTCGGCTTCAGCGACGATGCGAAACGCGCGCAACGCCAGCTCCCGCGCGCGATCGCTTAGCGCGCCGCGTTCGAGAATTTTTTCGATGTCGGCGAGATGCCGATGCGCGTGCCCGTGATGATGTTCGCCGTGCGCGTGAGCATCGTTCCCGCCGTGCAAGCTGACGCGAAAGCGCGTTCCCGCGATGCCGTGCGAAGCGTCTTTCAAAATTTCGTAAGAAAATCCGTTCACGCCGAGCGATGCGAGCGCGGTATCCAGCACTTCGCGGCGCGCGCCCGCGTCGAGCAACGCGGCAACGGTCATATCACCCGCGATCCCGCAAGCACCGTCAAACCAAAGAATTTGTTTTTTCATAAACAAAAAAAATTATGAATTTTTCGTTCCCGCGTTCCCGTGCAAAATTCGCGCGACAGCCGCCGCTGCGCCGAATCCGTTGTCGATGTTGACGACGGAAACGCCCTCCGCGCAACTGTTCAGCATGGCAAGCAACGGCGCGAGCCCTTGAAATGATGCACCGTAGCCGACCGATGTCGGAACGGCGATGACCGGCGCCGAAACCAGTCCGGCGACAACGCTCGCGAGCGCACCCTCCATGCCGGCAACGGCGATGATTGCGTCCGCGCTGCGCAAAACGTCCAAGCGCGCAAGCAAACGATGAAGCCCGGCGACGCCGATATCGTATTCGCGCCGAACGTTTGCTCCGAAAAACGCGGCGCAACGTGCGGCTTCCTCCGCAACGGGAACATCGCCCGTGCCGCCCGTGCAAACACAGACGACGCCGAGCTTCGGCGCGGGAACGCTTCCGCAGACGAGCGTGCGTGAGACGGCGTCGTATTCGAAATCCGTCGTTCCCGCCGCCGCGAGCGCGTCCGCCTGTTCGCGGGAAGTTCGCGTGGCGAGCACGGGCGTGCCGTTCCCGCGCGAGCGAAGTTCGCGGACGATTTTTGCGAATTGTTCCGGAGTTTTTCCGGGTGCAAAAACGGTTTCGCCGAAGCCGATTCTGCGGGAACGCTCAAGATCGAGCCGCGCGAATCCGAGATCCGCAATAGTTTTTCCCATGCGAAAATTTTTGCGCGTCGAAAACGCGAGTTCCGATTTTTATTTGCTTTCGGAAAGCGCGTTCGCCTTCGTGCGGAAAAGCAAACGCGCCGCGAAAAATCCGAGTGCGAGCGCAACGGCACCTCCGAGCGTTCCCGCGAGCAATGCGGAAAACGTTTCATCGGCAACGGCGGGAACGGCGTAATCCGCGAGCGGCGCGTGCGTGAAGTTCGGAGCGTCGGGCAACAACGCAAAGCGCGTCATCGTCCATTCGAACGCGTCCGGGAACGCGGAAGCAAGCGGAGAAGCGGCAAGCGCGGCAACGAGAATTCCGCCGAGTGCAATCGCACTGCGTCGGGAAAATTTTTCCGTCGGCGCGGACGATTTTTCGGCATCGTCTTGTGCGCCTTCCGCAACGCGGAGCAACGCAAGCGTTGCCGCGCCTTCAACGAGCGCGGGAACGATGTGGACGCCGAGCAAAAGCGCAATTGCAGAAAGCGGCGCAGCGCCGGAAATCAGCAGTTCCGCGCCGAGCGTGCTCGCCGCGAGAATCACCGAGAGTGTTCCCGCCGCGAAAATCGCACGCGCGCGCGAAACGCCGCGTTCCCGCAAACGTTCGAGCAAAAGCCCGCCGATGCCCGCGCCGATGAGCGACATGTTCAAAATATTTGCGCCGAGCGCATCGAGCCCTCCGTCGGCAAAAAGCAACGCCTGCAACATTAGCACGAGCGCCGTGCAAAGCACGCCGGCGGGAACGCCGAGGAGCGCCGCCGCAAAAACGCCGCCGACAAGGTGTGCGGAAATCCCGCCCCAGACGGGATAATTCAACATTTGAAGCGCAAAAATCGTCGCTCCCGTGAGCGCGAATTTTGCGGCGGTGGGCGCGTTCCCGCGACGCCGCGCGAAAACGGTTGCCGCGACGATTCCCGCAACGGAAACGGCGGCAGTTACGGGGCAAACGCCCCCGGAAAGCATTTCAGACGGAATGTGCATCGGATTTTTTCCTTTCTCGTAGGTTTGTTTTTTTTTGAAAAATTTCGTGAATTTGTCGTTTCTGTTTTTTGATTTTTCTCAATCAAATTTCAATGAGGCGATAGGCGCGCGAGCCGAGGCCGATCTCCGCCGCGTGCTCAATCGTGTGGATGCCTTGTCGCGATTCCATGCGTTCGACAAGATCTTTGCGGTCTGCTGCCGCGTAAACAAGATCGACGCATGCCTGATCGACGGCAACGGGATCGAGCGAGGAAAGCACGCCGATGTCGTGCATCGTCGGTGCGGCGGGCGTGCTGTCGCAATCGCAATCGACGGAAAGATTATTCATCACGTTCACATACGCCATCGCGCCCGGACGTTGCGCGCAAACGGCGTTTGCGGCTTCCGCCATCGCTTCGAGAAAACCGATTTGTTTGTCGGCAAGCCATGTGTTGTCCGTGCGCCCGGCGGAATGAATAAGCCGTTTCCCCGCGCTCGACGCAAAACCGATGGACAAATTTTTCAGTGCACCGCCGAAGCCGCCCATCGCATGGCCTTTGAAGTGCGAAAGCACGAGGAACGATGCATAGTCGGCAAAATGCGCACCGACATTGTCGCGCGTAAGGCGCGTTCCCGCGGGAACGGGAATGTCGATCGTTCCCGTGCCGTCCAAAATGTCCACCTCGGCGATTTTCGTAAATCCGTGTTCCTCGGCGACTTTCAGATGCTCGGCGAGCGTTCCTCGGCGTCCGCCGTAAGCCGTGTTGCATTCGACGATCGTGCCGTTCACGTGAGCGACGAGTTCGCCGATCAGCTCCGGGTGCAGGTAGTGATTTCCGCCGGGCTCGCCCGTGCTGATTTTTACTCCGCATTTTGCCGGGAGCGTGATGCCGAGCGGCGCATAAACGCGGAGCAAACTTTCGGGAGAAATCCTTCGCGTGAAATAAACGGCAGGCGCGGCGGGATCGTCCGTGCGGTGCGTGAGCGCGTCCGTTCCCGCAGACGCTTTTCCGCTGCCGCCGGATTTTTCGACATCTTTCCAAATGCCGTCGAAGTCCGCCGCACGCAGACCGATTGTTCCCGCGGCAAGCGCGAGCGCGTTGATCAAAAACTCTTTGCGTTTCATCGTGTGCTTTTTTTTAGGGGTTCAAACTTTATGGTGACGCCGATTTTCGCAGTTAGAGTTAACTCTAAGTCAAGCGCTTTTTTTGGGGAAACCTCGAATGAACGCAAAGAAAGTTGAGAAGTTGAAAAGGTTGAGGAGTTTAGGAGTATCGTGCTGATTTTTGCCTACGGCAAAAATTTAAGGTAAGCGTTATTCACTATTCACTACTAATTATTCACTAAAAAAAACAGCCTGCGAAATGCAGACTGTTTTTGAAGGAAGGAATGGAGCCACTTGTCGGACTTGAACCAACGACCCTCTCATTACGAATGAGATGCTCTACCAACTGAGCTAAAGTGGCGAACAGGAAGCGCTGACGATATACATTTCGCGTTCCCGCGCAAGCATTTTTTTTTCGCGGGAACGTGCGCGCGGGGATTCGTTGTGGCGGGCGGCGGCGGATTTCGGAAAGAATTTCGTTGAAAGCGGGAGCGCAAAATCGTTTCCTTGCCTCAGAGATTTTTGGAGAAATGTTGAACGGAACAATTTGTTTTTTGGCGGAAACGCGTTCGATTGTGTGGTATTGGAACCAGTGCGATACGGCGGCGCAGATCATCGTCATTATTTTGGTGTGTCTTTCGGTGTGGTCGATTTCGACGATTGCGCAAAAAATCTACGATTTACATCGCTTGCGGCAGGGCAATCGCGCATTTGAAAAACGGCTCGGGCAAAGCAACGTGCGAATCACGACGTTGGACATTTCGCCGAACGCGGGAACGGGCTCACCGTATGCGAAAATCGTTGATGCGGCGTTGCGCGCATTGCGGCAACATCGCGGAAAAATTTTTGAAGAGGGCGATGTGCGCGTGTGCATGGGACACGTGGAAAACGCGATTCAACGCGCAATCGGGCGCGTGACGGCGCGTTATGAAAAAGGCATGATTCCGCTGAGCACGTTTATTTCCGGCGGACCGTTTCTCGGGTTGCTCGGCACGGTTTACGGCGTGATGATGACGTTCGGTTCGCTGACGGAAAAAGCCTCGATCGCGCAGCTCGCGCCGGGTGTTTCGGGCGCGCTCGTTGCGACGACTGCCGGTCTGTTGCTCGCCATTCCCGCGTCGTTCGCCTACAACTGGGCGCTCGGGCAAACGCGCACGATGGCGACCGAGCTTGACAATTTTGCCTCGGCGCTTGCCGACCAAATCGAAATCGAATTGCTTGAAGACATGCGCGAAGACCGCAAAAAAAATTCGAGCGACGTTCCCGCGCCGAAGCCCGCGCCGTCGGGAAATCCGTTCCTGCGCGACGACGATGAACCGGCGGACAACACGGCGTCCTCGCGTTCCCGCAACGCATGGGAATGAGCTGAAAATTTTTTCACGGAAAGGAACGTTCCCGCGACATGGCACGCAATTTTTCGAGACGCCACAAGATGACGCCGATGGCGGAAATCAACGTTACGCCGTTGCTCGACTTGTGTTTTTGCCTGCTCATTATTTTCATGATCGCCACGCCCGTGCTCGAGCAGACAACGCGCATCGAGCTTCCCGTCGCTTCAAATAAATCCGGCGTTCCCGCGGCGAATGAACAAAAATATCGCTACGTCGCGCTCGACCGCCACGGCGCATATTTTCTGGACGATGCGGCGGTCTCCGTTGAAACGCTCGGCGAAACTTTTGCGGAAATTGCCGCGCTCCCGCCGGACGAACAACCGATTGTGCGCATTCGCGCGGACGGGCAGTTGGAGTATCAAAAAGTCATCACCGTTTTCGACATGGCGAAACGGAGCGGGCTGACGAAGGTTTCCATCGACACGGAAGTCGATCAGCGCGCGGAAGGAGAATCTTCGGCGAGATGACTTCGCGCGCGTTCGGCTTGGCGTTTTCCGTTTTTTTGCATGCGGCGCTGATCGGTTGCGCCGTGTATTTTTCCGTGCGAGCGAAAAACGCGGTCGTTCCCGCAGACTCCGATCCGTTGCTTTTGATTTTTGCCGACGAAAATGCGGATCCGACGAAGGCGGCGGGCTTGGTCGGCGAGGAACGCGGGCTCGCGCGCGGTTCGACGGACGGCGATACGTTGAAAGAAACGGGCGAAGCGAACGAGGAAAATTCTGAACAATTTCAGTTGGACGAGTTGCCGCCTCCGCCGCCGGAGCCTGCCGCGCCGGAGCCCGTTCCCGCGCAACCGGCACCGACGCCCGTTCCCGCAGAAACCGTTCCCGCAAAATCCGAACCTGCGGCGGCGAAACCGGCGAAAAAAACCGCACCGGCGAAGTCCGAAAAAAAGCCGGCGGCTAAACCTGCCGAGAAAACTTCCGCGACTAAGAAAACAAGCTTCGCCGATTGGAAAAAAAGTCAAAAAAAATCTTCCGGCGGGAACGCGAAAAAATCTTCCGGCGCAAAAAAGAGCGGCAGCGGGAACGCGCCGTCGATCGATGTCGGGAAAATCGGCATCGGCGGCGGGAACGGCGGAAAACGTTTCGGCACTGCCGACGGCACGGGCGGGAACGGCGGCGACGGCGGGCGCGCGGTGGCGTCTGCGCAACAAGCCTACGCGCTCGAGGTTGCAAATAAACTCATGAAACATCTCGACGATGTGCTGATGCAATCGCCGCTGACGCTGGAGCGTACGCTTGTCGTTTCCGTGCGTCTCAGCGTAGATGAGCGCGGGAACATTCGTTTTCTTGAAGTGCCGGATTCTTCCGATTCGCAAGTGCGCGATCGCGTTCGCAAGGCGGTTGAGCGCATCGGAAAATTTCGTGCGCCGCCCGAAGGTCGCGCGTTCGAAATGCGCATTCCGAATGTTGCATTGCGCCCGCTGTGAGCGCGCGGCGCGGGAACGCTTTATTCGGCGGCGCCGAGCGCGAGCCAAGCCGCGCGAACGGCATCGGCGGGAACGTCGGACGTCGTGAACGCTTCGCCGATTTTTTTCATCAAAACGTAGCGGCGTTTTCCGGCGACGACTTTTTTGTCGTTTGCTTCGGCGGCGAGCAACGCTTCGACGGAAAGCGGCGCGCGCAAACGCACGGGAAGCGCGTTTTTCTCGCAGAGCGAAACGGTGCGCGCGACGAGCGTTCCCGCGGGAGCGAAGCCGAGTTTTTCCGAAAGCATCGCGGCGACAACGCAACCGATAGCGACTGCTTCGCCGTGCAGATATTCGCCGTAGCCGGCGACTTTTTCCACGGCGTGTCCGAACGTGTGTCCGAGATTCAGCAACGCGCGTCCGTTTTCTTTTGCGGTTTCGCGTTCGTCTGCGGCAACGACTTCCGCCTTGATTTCGCAACAGCGGCGCACGACGGCGGGAAGCTCCGGCGAATCCCACGCAAGCGTTCCCGCGCGTTCGAGTTTTTCAAAAAAATCGGCATCGGCGAGCAAGCCGTATTTGATGACTTCCGCCATTCCCGCGGCAAATTCGCGCGGCGGGAGCGTCGCGAGCAACGCCATGTCCGCGACAACGGCGACGGGCTGGTGAAACGCGCCGACGAGATTTTTCCCCGAGGGAAGATTCACGCCGGTTTTTCCGCCGACGGAGCTGTCCACCATCGCGAGTAGCGTGGTCGGAACTTGAACAAACGAAATTCCGCGCAGAAACGTTGCCGCGCAGAAGCCCGCAAGATCGCCGACAACGCCGCCGCCGACGGCGAAAATCACGCCGGAACGATCGATGCGCGCCTGCGCGAGTTTTTCCCAAAGCGCGGCGAGCTCGGTTGTCGTTTTCGCGCCTTCGCCGTCCGTCGAAGTTTCGACGAAAAGTTGCGCGCGTTTGTTCAATTCCGCGAAAAGTTCCGGATGCGCGCGCGGGAGCGTCGGGCAAGTGATGACGGCGATCGGACGATTTTTCGCGACGAATTCGTCGGCGAGCGCAAGGAGCGTTCCCGTGAGATTTTTTCCGATGCTGATGGTGTAAGCGCGTTCGCCGAGCGCAACCGAGATGTCGTGCATAATTTTATTTTTCCGAGGAAGAATGTGCGGGTTCGCGGTCATCGATGACTTCCGTTCGCGCGAGCTTGTCGTGCCAGCCGCGATGACGTTTTGCGAAGACGACGATGTGCGCGTTCACGATTGCGAGAATCGGCAGAATGATTCCCGAGGGAACGAGCAAAATCGTTTTCCAAAGGGAGCGGGAAAGCGTTTGCAAAAGGCGCGGCGGGAACGTCGTTCCCGCGATGACGGTGCGCAGGGAAAAGATTTTTTTGCCGAGTGTTTGTCCGTGCAAAAATTGTTCGGAGAGCGTGAAGTAAAGCATGCAAACGACGAATGCGATTGTGAAAATCGTTTCGGAAAATGCGACCACCGTCGCGTCCTGCGCGGCTTCGGCGGCGATTGCGTTCACGGCGTCTGCGGAAACGGCGTTCCCGCGCACGGCTTCTTGGAGCGCGGTTTCGTAGGCTTCGGAAATGCGGCGCGTGTAATCGACGACGGTGTCGATCCCGCGCGGGCAAAACACGGGAAGAAGAAATTTCAGCGCGAGCGCCGATGCGAGCGTGGCAACGAGCGAATCCGCCAAAAACGCGAGCGTGCGCAAAAACATCGGCGCGGGCGGCGGGAGCGCGGAATCGGCGGCGGAAGTTTCGTTCGGTGGCATCGGCGAGCGCATTTTTTTTGAAATTTTCTCGGAAGTTTTTTACGCGTTCCCGTTCATCGCGCGACGTGCCGCCGCGAGCGTGTTTTTCATTAGCATGGCAACGGTCATCGGACCGACGCCGCCGGGAACGGGCGTGATGAACGAACATTTCGGCGCAACGTTTTCAAAATCGACATCGCCGACGAGCCGGTAGCCGCTTTTTTTCGTCGCATCGGGAACGCGATTGATTCCGACGTCGATAACGACTGCGCCGGGCTTCACCATGTCCTCCGTGATAAATTTCGGACGTCCGATTGCCGCGATGAGAATATCCGCCTCGCGCGCAATCGCGGGAAGATTTTTCGTGCGCGAATGGCAAACGGTTACGGTCGCATCGGATTTTTTTGAATGCAACAGCAGCGAAACGGGCTTGCCGACGATGAGCGAGCGCCCGACGACAACGGCGTGTTTGCCGGCGGTTTTTACGCCTGCGCGCGCGAGCAGTTCGAGAATTCCGGCGGGCGTGCACGCCGCGAACGCGTTCGGAAGTTCCTGCACGAGGCGCCCGATATTCGTCGTCGAAAAACCGTCTACATCCTTGTCGGGCGAGACGCGATTGAAAATTGCGGTGGCGTCGATGTGCGGCGGGAGCGGCGCCTGCACGAGCACGCCGTGCACGCTTGCGTCGGCGTTGAGCGCGTCGATTTCGGCTTCGAGCTCCGCTTGCGAAATTGTTTCGGGGAAAAGTTTTACGGTGCCTTTCATGCCGATTTCGCGCGCGGTTTTCTCCTTTTTGTTTACGTAGGAGATGCTCGCGGGATCGTTCCCGACGCGGAGCACGACGATGTGCGGCACAACGCCGTGAGCGGCGAGTTCGGCGACTTCCGCCTTGAGTTCGGCAAGCACGTTTTGCGCGGTCAGATTTCCGTCTATAAGTTCCATGGGAGCGTCAAGGGTAAGCGCGGGCGTTCCCGCGGTCAAATTTCAATTCGCCGGCGCGCGCGGAATAATTGAATGGACAATTTTTTTGAAAAAAAAGAAACTCTGCAACGCTTTCATTTTTATCCACCATTCGTTATGAAATTCAAAACACTTATCCCCGTTGTTGCGGCTTTTGCGGTCGCGGCTTTTGTGGTCGCGCCGTTTGTTTTCGTCGATTCGGAGTCCGAAGCCGTTCCCGCCGTTCCCGCGGCGGAGCCTGTCGCGCAGAGCGTTACGCCCGAGCAGCGTCAGCTTTTTCTGCAAGGGCTGGGCTGGCTCATCGGTCAGCAGAGCGGTCTGCGTCAGGAGCTTCGCATTTCTGCGGCGGACGTTCCCGCCGTGGCAGAAGGTTTTCGCCTTGCGTTGCTCGACGAAGGCAAAGACTTTCCGGAAAAAATCATGGCGATGAACGAAGCGTATTCCGCGTTTATCGGCGAATTGCAGGAAAAAGCCGACGAAGAACGCGCGGCGGAAATTCGTGCCGTCGCCGAAAACAATCGCAAGCTCGGCGCGGAATACATCGCGAAAACGCTCGACGAAGACAAGGCTTTTGAAAAACTTCCCTCCGGCGTGCTGATGAAGACGCTCGTCGCGGGAGATTCCGACAAGAAGCCGACGCTCGCGGACACCGTTTCCGTGCGCTACACCGGCAAGCTGATTGACGGCGCGATTTTCGACAGCTCGGCGCGTTCCGAGCAAACCGGTGCTCCCGAACCGTTTGTCGCGGGCGAGGGCGCGGCGGTCGAGCTTCCGCTCGGCGAGTTGATTAAGGCGTGGGGTGAAGCGCTCGTGAAACTCGGGCTGGGCGGGCGTTGCACGCTCGTCGTTCCCGCGGATTCGGGCTACGGCGACCGCGAAGTCGGCATGATTCCGCCCGGCTCGACGCTCGTTTTCGATATCGAACTCGCCGGAATTCTTCCGCCCGAGGAAAACGACGAAATCGAAATCGCAGAATAAGCGAAAAATCGCAAAAACCGCGGGAAAATTGCCGTTCCCGCCGAAAAATCGCCCCGGCGGGAACGCAACGGGGCGATTTTTTTCGGAAACGCGTGCCTTTTCGGGCTTATTCCGTTGCCAAAACCGATTTTTCCCTGTTCAATCGAAAAACCTTTCAGAGACTGACTTAGAAATAAGAAAAAAATAATAACGATGGCAAAAGCGACATCTTCCAAAAAAACGGACAAGCCGACGACTCGTCCCGAGATCGTCCTCGAAAAAACCGACCATGTTACGGTTCAGGCATTCAAGCAATGGGTGCTTTATCATATGCGTTGCTCGCTCGCGCGCGACACCGCGACCGCGACGAATCACGATTGGCTGACCGCCGTCAGCTGTGCGATTCGCGATTTGATTCATCACCGCTTCATCACGACGCAGGACGCGCATGCCGACCAAAAAGTTCGTCGCTGCTATTATCTTTCCGTCGAATATTTGATGGGGCGTTTGCTCCGCAACAATCTCGCGAACGCGGAGTTGCTCGAAGTCGCCGAGGCAGCGATGCGGGAACTTGGGCTCGATCCCGAAGCGATTTTTTCCGAAGAAAAGGACATGGGTCTCGGGAACGGCGGACTCGGGCGTCTTGCCGCGTGCTTCCTCGATTCTCTTGCGACGTTGGAGCTTCCGAGCGTCGGCTACGGCATTCACTATGAATTCGGGCTTTTCCGCCAAACGTTCGTGAACGGCTATCAGGTCGAAACGGCGGACAACTGGCTGATTGCGGGCAATCCGTGGCATATTCGCCGCGCGTCCCGCCGCGTGGAAGTGCCGATTTACGGGAACGTCGAGCTTTCCTACGATGAAAACGGCAATTTCAAGCCGCGCTGGGTGAACACGGTGTCGCTCGTCGCCGTGCCGTGGGATATTCCGATTGTCGGCTACAAGGCGAAGACGATTAACTTCCTCCGCCTTTGGGAAGCGAAAGCGACGCGCGATTTCGATTTTCACAAGTTCAACGAAGGCGCCTACATCGAAGCGATTCGCGAAAAAGCGAACAGCGAAACGATTTCCAAGGTGCTTTATCCGAACGACAAGGCGGCGGTCGGCCGTCAGCTTCGTCTCGTGCAGCAGATTTTCTTCGTGTCCGCTTCGTTGCAGGACATTATCCGCCGCCACAAGCTCGAAAACGGTTCGCTTGACTCGTTGCCGGAAAAGGCGGCGATTCAGCTGAACGATACGCATCCGACGATTGCCGTTCCCGAGCTCATGCGTTTGCTTCTCGACGTCGAAGGTTTCTCGTGGGACAAGGCGTGGGATATCGTTACGAAAGTTTTCGCTTACACGAATCACACCTTGCTTCCCGAAGCGCTCGAAAAATGGAGCGTGCCGCTGTTTGAAAAGGTGCTCCCGCGCCACTTGCAGATTATTTACGAAATCAACCGCCGCTTCCTCATGGAAGTCGAAAAGAAATGGCCGGGCGACCAAAACAAAAAGCGCGAACTTTCGATTATCGAAGAGGGCGATCCGAAACAGGTGCGCATGGCGACGCTCGCCGTCATCGCCTGCCATTCGACGAACGGCGTTGCCGCGCTCCACACGGAACTTCTCAAGCAGACGCTTTTCCACGATTTGTTCCAACTTTATCCGGAGCGTTTCAACAACAAGACAAACGGCATCACGCCGCGTCGCTGGCTTCGCGCCTGCAACGTCGGTCTGTCCAAGCTCATCGATTCCAAAATCGGGAGCGGCTGGGTCTCCGATCTCGATCAGCTCAAGAAACTTGAAAAATACGCGGACGATCCCGCGTTCCGCAAAGCGTATATGGACATCAAGCGCACGAACAAAATCGAGCTCGCGCGCGTCATCAAAAGACTTTGCGGGATCGACGTTTCGCCGGACGCGCTCTTCGACGTTCAGATTAAGCGCTTGCACGAATACAAACGCCAGCACCTCAACCTGTTGCACATTCTCACGTTGTATCATCGCATTCTGAACGATCCGACGTTTGACATCGTGCCGCGCGTGTTCGTTTTCGGCGCAAAAGCGGCGCCGGGCTACGAGTTGGCGAAACACATCATTCACGCCATCAACGCAGTCGCGAACAAAATCAACAACGATCCGCGCATCGACGGCAAACTCAAGGTCGCGTTCATTCCGGATTATCGCGTTTCCCTCGCGGAAAAAATCATTCCCGCGGCGGATCTTTCCGAACAGATTTCCACCGCCGGCAAGGAAGCTTCGGGAACGGGCAACATGAAGCTCGCGCTCAACGGTGCGCTCACGATCGGCACGCTCGACGGCGCAAACGTCGAAATTCGCGAGGAAGTCGGCGACGAAAATATCTTCATCTTCGGGCTTACCGTCGAAGACGTGAAAGCGTTGCGTTCCCGTGGCTACAATCCGTGGGATTACTACAACCGCGACGAAGAGCTCAAGGCGATTCTCGGTTGGCTTGCCGGCGATTACTTTACACCGGAAGCGCCCGGCTCGCTTTCGCCGGTCGTGCGCAGCTTGCTCGAGGGCGGCGATCCGTTCCTCGTGCTCGCCGACTATCGCGCTTACGTGGAATGCCACGAGCGCGTGGACAAAGCATTCCGCAACAAGGACGCGTGGGCGAAATCCGCGATTCTCAACACCGCGCGCGTCGGCAAATTCTCGTCCGACCGCACGATTTCCGAATACGCGAAAGACATTTGGAAACTGCCCGTCGTTCCCGTGAATCACGCGGAACTGAAATGGCGCGTCGTTTCGGAATGATTTCGCGTTCGCGAAAAAAAACATTCGCAAGAAAAGGCGTTCCCGCGCGGGAACGCCTTTTTTTGTGCGCGGTTCGCGGCGTTCCCGCCAAAACTTTTGTTGAAATCCGCGCGGGATTGAAAGACAATCGCCGCCTCCGATTTCAACCATGTTTCCGACAACAACAAAAATGCCGACGCCCGGCTATTGGGTGCACGATCTTGATCCGTTTTTGATTCGCTTCCCGGACGGTTGGTTCCTCGAGGGCGTGCGTTGGTACGGGCTCGCGTATCTCGCCGGATTTATTTTCGGCGCGCTGATGCTGAGCGTTTACTACAAAAAAAATCGCTCGCCGCTGGCGCCGGACGCGCAGTCAAACTTTATGATCGCGCTGGTGCTCGGCGTGCTCATCGGTGCGCGGCTCGGCTACATGCTTTTTTACGCGTGGGACGCGCTCGTCGCCGACCCGCTTTCCGCGCTGTGCGTGTGGAACGGCGGCATGTCCAGCCACGGCGGAATGATCGGCGCCGTGCTCGCAACGTGGATTTTCGCGCGGCGAAACAAAGTTCCGTTTTTGCAATTGGGCGACATCATCGCTTCGCTCGCTCCCGCCGGCGTGTTTTTCGGGCGCATCGCAAATTTCATCAACGGCGAACTTTACGGACGCGAAACTTCCGTGCCGTGGGCGGTAATTTTCCGCTACGAAAAATTCAATCCGTTCACGGGAACGCCGGAGACGGTTTTTCTGCTCCCGCGGCATCCGTCGCAGCTTTACGCGGCGGCGGGCGAGGGCTTGCTCATTCTGCTGTGGACGCAGTTGCGTTTTTGGAAAAAAGAACCGCTCCCGCACGGGCAAGTGCTCGGCGAGGCGTGCGTGCTTTACGCGGCGGTGCGCATCGTCGATGAATTTTTCCGCGAACCCGATATCGGCGTCAGTTTCATTCTCGGACTCACGCGCGGGCAATTTTACTCGGCGGTGCTCGCACTCGTCGGCATCGTTTTCATCGGCGTCGCTCGGCGAGGGAAAAAAATTGAACGTTGAGCGCCGTTCCCGCGAAGCTATAATTCTTTTCTGAAATGATCCTTCCCTTAACGTATTACGGCGATCCCGTGCTTCGCGCCGAAAGCGCGGAAGTGACGGATTTCGGCGAGGCGCTCGAAAAGCTCGCGGAAGATATGGTCGAGACGATGCACGATGCAAACGGCATCGGGCTTGCCGCACCTCAAATCGGGCGTTCGATGCATTTTTTCGTCATCGATTTGCGTCCGGCGAAAGGCGAGCCGCAGGATTTTGAGCTGATTCTCGACGGCAAGCCCGTTCCCGCGGAACTCGCGATGCCGATGGCTTTTGCCAACGCGGAAATCGAGCTGCTCGACGGCGAAAATTTTGTCTGCCGCGAGGGTTGCCTTTCGTTCCCGGGAATTCGCGGCGAAGTCGTGCGGCGGGAACACGCGCGCGTGAAGTTTCGCGATGCTCGCGGGAACGCGCACACGTTGGAATGCACGGGAATGCTCGCGCGTTGCGTTCAGCATGAAAACGATCACTGCCACGGCATCGTTTTCGTCGATCGCATGTCCTCGCGCGATCGTCTTCGCAACGCGTCAAAACTCAAATCGCTCAAACGCGACACGCTCGCCGAACTGAAAGAATCCGCAAAACACACTTCTTCCTAATTTCTAATTCCTAATTTTTTTTATTCCACTTTACACCCTCCACCTTACACACTCCACCATCCACCTTACACTAAAAAAACTATGGCAGGCGTAGGCAAACTCCTTAAACAAGCGCAGAAAATGCAAAAGAAAATCGAAGAGACGAATCAGGCGCTCTTCGACGAAAAAATCGAAGTCTCTTACGGCGGCGGCGCCGTGAAGCTCGTGCTCAACGGGCACAGCGAAGTCAAATCCGTCGAGCTCGATCCCGAATTTCTCAAAGAAGACAAGGCGACCGTCGAGTCCGCCTTGCTCGCCGCGATTTCCGAGGGCATCGCCAAGGCAAAGGCGGTGCATCAGGAAAAAATGCAGGCGGCGACTGCCGGATTCACACTCGGCGCCGCTTGATTTTCGCGCGGCGCGGGAACGCAAATCATGTCCGCGTTCGACGAAGCGCGCGATGCGCTCAAAAAATTGCCGGGCGTCGGTTATCGCTCGGCAGAACGCATGGCGCTCCACTTGCTCGTGGAGCGTCCGGACGCGCTCGCGCACCTCGTTTCCGCGCTGAGCAATGCCGCGCAGCGAGTTTCCCGTTGCACCTGTTGCGGGAACGTTGCCGAGGGCGGCGAGATTTGCCCGATTTGCGCGGACGAGCGCCGCGAGCGTTCCCGCGTTTGCGTTGTCGAACACGTGCCCGATCTCATGGCGATCGAGCGCACGGGAACGTTTCACGGCACGTATCATGTGTTGCACGGACGCCTTTCGCCCATTCGCGGGATCGGTCCCGAAAATTTGAATTTTGAAGCGCTCGAAAAACGTCTTCTCACCGGAGAAATTTCCGAGCTGATTCTCGCGCTTTCCAACGATATCGAGGGCGAGGCGACTTGCCATTACCTCCGCGAAGAATTCGGCGCGCGCTTTCCCGCCGTCGAAATTACGCGCATCGGATTCGGCTTGCCCAGCGGCGGCGCACTCAATTTCGCCGATCCCGCAACGCTCCGCTTCGCGCTCGATTCCCGCCGCGCGTTTTGATTTTTACACCTTACACACTCCACCTTACACCTTTTTTGCCGAAGGCAAAAAACCGCACGCTACTCCTCAACTCCTCAACCTTTTCGACTTCTCAACTTTTTTTTGCCTCCGGCAAAAAAAATCATTCTCCGTCTGGAAGTTTTTCCAAAAGCGCGGCGGGAACGCCGATTTTTTGCAGACAAAAATCTCGCATGTCCGGCGGGAGCGGCGCGGAAAACGTTCGCGCAAATTCCGGGCTTTTGAAAACGAGCCGCGCCGCGTGCAACGCTTGTCGCGGCAATTCGAGTTCGCGCGCGTGGCGCGGTGTCAGTCCGTTTTCGCAAAAATCGAGATACAGCCGTTCGTCGTGCCCGTAAAGTTTGTCGCCGACGACGCAGTGCCCGATGTGTTGTGCGTGAACGCGGATTTGATGCTTGCGTCCCGTGTGCAATTCGACGCGGGCGAGCGTGTAGCCGTTCCCGCAAAAAAGCGGCTCGAAAAACGTTACCGCCGTGCGCGCATCGGGACCGTCGCCGACGCATTGTTTCACGAGCACGGGGCTTGCCGTATCCGGACGCAACGGCGCGTCTACAAGCTGCGGCGCCGCGAGTTCGCCTTCGAGAATCGCCACGTAAGTTTTGGAAACTTGCCGATGCTCGACCGCCTTTTGGCTTTTGCTCGCCGCTTCGCGATTGAGCGCGATGAGAATGATGCCGCTCGTCTCGCGATCGAGCCGCGAAACAAGATGCATCGTCGCGCCGCCGCGTTGTTCCCGCACGGCACCGACGAGACTCGACCACGGACCGTTTTTTGACGGATGGCAAACAACCCAGCCCGGCTTGTTAAACGCGAGAAAATCGGCGTCTTCCTCGACAATCCACGTCGGCAACTCTGCGGGATTGATCAGCGGCGCATTGAGCGCTTGCGCACCCGGTGGCGGGAACGCACAACAATCCGGATTGCGTTTCGGTTGAAAATCCACGGGAACGGCGGGGAAAATAAAAAAATTAGGAATTAGAAAAGATTTCTTCCTAATTCCTAATTTCTAACTCCTAATTTTTAATTCCTAATTTCTCTCAGGCTCCGAGTTCGTTTTTCACTTCGATGAACGCCGCGAGCGCCTTTTCGAGATCGGCGCGAGTGTGTCCGGCAGTGATTTGCGTGCGGATGCGCGCCTTGCCTTTCGGTACGACCGGATAGAAAAATCCGACCGCGTAAATGCCTTTTTCGAGCAAGCGGCGGGAATATTCCTGCGCCAAGCGCGCGTCGCCGAGCATGACCGGCGTCACCGGATGCGTTCCCGGAACAACGTTGAAGCCCGCTTTCGTGAGCCCTTCGCGCCAGAACTTCGTGTTCTCCTGAATGCGTTTCACGAACGACGGATCTTTTTCGAGCAGCTCGAGCGCTTTGAGCGCGCCGCCGACAATCGCGGGAGCGATCGAGTTCGAGAACAAATACGGGCGCGACTGCTGACGCAACAGCTCGATGATTTCCTTTTTGCCGGACGTAAAACCGCCGGAACCGCCGGAAATGCCTTTGCCGAGCGTTCCCGTGATGACGTCCACGCGATCCATCACGCCGCAGTATTCATGCGTGCCGCGCCCGGTCGCGCCGAGGCAACCCGTCGAGTGGCATTCGTCAAAACCGACGAGCGCATCATACTTGTCCGCGAGGTCGCAGATGCCTTTGAGATTTGCGATGACGCCGTCCATCGAGAACGAGCCGTCCGTGAAAATCATAATATTTTTCGCTCCCGCCGCGCGCGCTTCCTGCAGTTTCGCTTCGAGATCCGCCATGTCGTTATTTTTGTAGCGATAGCGCGTTGCCTTGCAAAGACGCACGCCGTCGATGATCGAAGCGTGATTGAGTTCGTCGGAAATAATCGCGTCGCCCTCCTTGAGCAAGCATTCGAAAAGCCCGCCGTTCGCGTCGAAGCACGCACCGTAAAGAATCGTGTCTTCGGTTTTGAGGAATTTCGAAATCGCCGCTTCGAGCTGTTTGTGAATCGTCTGCGTGCCGCAAATGAAGCGCACGGACGCGCAGCCGAAGCCGTATTTGTCGAGCGCTTCGTGCGCCGCCTTGATGACTTCCGGATTGTCCGCGAGCCCGAGATAATTGTTCGCGCACATGTTGATGACTTCGCGCCCGTCTTCAAGGCGGATATGCGCCGCCTGCGGGCTGGCGATTACGCGTTCGTCTTTGTAGAGACCGGCTTCGCGAATTTCCGCGATGCGAGCCTTCGCCGTTTCGAGATATCCTTTGTATGACATAACTTTTTTTGTATTTTTCGGTTAAAAGGTGCTTTGGAAAAGCAAATTTTCCTCCGCGTTCCCGCCGCACGCAAGAGGAAAAAGAACAGAAAGTGGAGGAGTTGAAAAAGCTGTTGGCGGTTTGCGCTTAGCGTTTGGCTAATAGCCAAAAACCAAAAGCCCCTTAAAAACTTCTATTACTTCCAGTTAAAATTTTTCGC
>CAVEBA010000002.1:0-28781 GCA_963613695.1 Sphaerochaetaceae bacterium | reverse complement strand
CGCTACTCCTAAACTCCTCAACCTTTTCAACTCCTCAACTTTTTTTCGCGTTCCCGCGAAAAATAAAAAATCTCTCGCGCGGGGCGGCGTTCTCGCATAGAATCGCGACATTCCTTTTTTTCCAATGAGCACTTCCCAATCCTCCGACAACGGACGCTACGCCGCGCGCGGCGTTTCTTCCTCAAAAAATGAAGTTCACGCCGTCGTGGACAAATTGGATCCCGGGCTGTTTCCGGGCGCGTTCTGCAAGCTGACGGAGGATTTTCTCACGGGAAATCCGGCGCTGTGCAACGTCACGCACTCCGACGGTTCGGGAACGAAATCCCTGCTCGCCTACATGTATTGGCGCGAGACGGGCGACGCTTCCGTGTTTCGCGGGATCGCGCAGGACAGCATCGTGATGAACATCGACGATTTGCTGTGCGTCGGCGTAACGAGCAACGTCATTCTTTCTTCCACGATTAACCGCAACGCGAAAAACATTCCCGGCGAAGTGCTGGCGAATCTCATTCAGGGAACGGAAGATTTTCTCGAAATGTTGCGCGGCTACGGCGTGGGCGTGCGTTCCGGCGGCGGCGAAACGGCGGACGTCGGCGATCTCACGCCGACCTGCACGGTGGATTCCTGCGCGACGGCGGTGTTGCCGCGTTCCCGCGTGATTGACGCATCGCGGATTCGCCCGGGGCTGAGCATCGTCGCGCTCGCTTCGTCCGGAAAATGCGCTTACGAACCCGTCGAAAATTCCGGAATCGCCTCGAACGGGCTGACGAGTGCCCGCCACGAATTGCTTTCCGGCTACTACGCGGAAAAATATCCGGAAACGTTTGACCGCAACACGCCGCGCGAGCTCGTTTATTGCGGTCCGCACAAGATGTCCGACCCGCTCGAAGGCTCCGCGCTCACGGTGGGGCAGGCGTTGCTTTCGCCCACGCGCACGTATGCGCCGTTCGTGTTGCGTTTGCTCGAAAACGTTCCCGTCGAACGCGTTTACGGGCTGATTCACTGCTCGGGCGGGGCGATGACGAAGTGTGTTCGTTTCGGCAAAAACGTGCATTTCGTGAAAGACAATTTGTTGCCCGTGCCGCCGGTTTTCCGAGAAATTCAAAAAGTCAGCCGCACGGACGATGCCGAAATGCACCGCGTGTACAACATGGGGCAACGTCTCGAAATTTACGTCGAAGACCGCGACGTTCCCGCCGTGTGCCAAATCGCCGATTCGCTCGCGATCGAGTCTCGCGTCATCGGGCGCACGGAGCGTTCCCGCCGCGCCGACGGCGGAAATCACATCACGCTCACGACTGCTTCCGGCGCGACGGTCGAGTATTGATTGCGGATTTTGCGAAACGCGGGAACGGGCGACGGCGGAAAGTTCGTCGCCCGTTCCCGCGTTTTTAGGGCAGAATTTTCTTGCCGTTCCCGCTCGGAAACGGTTTTCTTTTCACAAGATTGCGGCGGGGTAGTTCCCTCGGCGCAGTCGCACAGGATTATCCCCAATACCCATTTTTTTATGAAAAATTGTTTGCCTCTTTCGCTCCTTTTTGCGTGCGCATTCGTTCCCGTCGTCGCTCCCGCAGCGACTTCGCTTACGGAAACGGCAACTCCGACGACCGTTTATTCCGACCCGCTCTTGAGCAAGCAGTGGCAGTGGTTCCCCTCGAAAAACGGCGTCAACATCGCGCCGCTGTGGGCGGACGGCATCACGGGAACGGGCGTTGTCATCGGAATCATCGATGCGTGGGTGGAACCGAATCATGAAGATTTGAACGTTTCGCCTTACTACGGCACGAGCGGCTCTCCCTACAGCACAACCGGGCTGAGCCGGGATTTCGTGGGCTCGGAAACGATTTCTTCGGACGGTTCGCAAAATTACACCTCGGAATCGCACGGCACGTTTGTCGCGGGAATGGCGGCGGCAATCGGCGGGAACGGCACAGGCGTCGTCGGCGCCGCTCCCGGAGCGACTATTGCCGGACTGCACGCCGGCAACGCGGCGGGCATAGACATTTCGTATGCCACGAGCGCAGCCTACTGGGCTTCGGGCGTTTCCGAAGCCGGGGCGTGGACGGGCGATGCGCAGATTTCCGTGAAAAACTGCTCGTTCGGGAACGGTTTTCAGACGAACACGACGGACAGCCAGACGTTCCTCAAATCCATTGAGCTGACCACCAAGAACAACGTGATTTACGTGTTCGCCGCAGGTAATTCCCGTTCAACGGTGTCGGGCACTATGCCGAGCAGCACGGGTTGGAGCAATTACGGAAATTCCACTTCGGTCATCAACGTCGCGGCGACGAAAACCGACACCAAGTACGGTAGCACGTATGCCGATTTTTCCTGCTACGGTTCCAATGTTTTCATTTCCGCGCCGGGGGCGGCGGTCGTTTCCACGGACCGCACGGGAACGCTCGGCTACAACACGAAAACTTCGCTGTCCACTGACACGGATTCCGATTCGAGCGATTCAAACTCGTCCATCAAAAACAACAATTACGCATCGAGCGACGGCACGTCGTTTGCCTCGCCGTTGGTCGCGGGCGTCATCGCGCTCGGCAAGCAGGTTTGCACCGTGATGGACACGCGATGGGCGAAACACGCGCTCGCCTATTCTTCCGGGCACGGCACCGCGCCGAATATCGACTGCGTTTACGACAAAGAAAAGCAAACCTACGTTCAAGCGAGCGGCTACACGATAACGACCACCGATGCCGACGGGAACAAGACGACCACCACGGTGAACTCCACCGGCGATTGGCAAAAGAACAACGGCGGCTACTGGTTCAACAACAATTACGGCTTCGGCTTGGTCGATCCCGTCGGCTTCGTCGATAAAGTTCGCGACATCGCTTACACGACGGTTGAAACCTCGCTGAATATTGACACGACTTCAATTTCCCTTTCGGAATCGAGCGTTGCTTCGACGGCGAGCGAACGCACCGCGACTTACGTATTCACGCCCACGAAAACGGAAGACGAAAAGACAACGAGCCTGCTCACGCAGAAATTGGAAACGGTCTCCGTTACGCTTGATTTGACCAACGAAGTCGGCTCCGATACCGATTTTACGGATACGCTGAAAGTTACGCTCATCGCGCCGGACGGCACGGAAAGCGTGCTCGTTCAGCCGGGAAAACAGCCCGACGGGAACATGGCGCAGTCCGATAATTTGGGCTCGAGCTGGACGTTTGAGACCAACGCGTTTTGGGGCTCGAGTTATTCTTCGAACACCGGTACGTGGCAGGTGAAACTCGAATATTCGGGAACGCTCGGGAAAGAAGATCTGATCTCCGTTTCCGCCGTCAATTTCACGATGGGTTCCTATGTGAACGAATCTTCGTCCGGCGGCGTCAGCTCCGCCGTCAACGCGCATGCGCTTGCGCTGGATAACGATGACACCAAGTTCACGGTTTACAGTGGCGGGATACTCCTCGTGGAGGAAGGCGTGCTCATCAACAACGGAAGCTTCGTCGTTCAGAACGGCGGACAGGTCGGATTTTACAAAAATTCCTCGATGCTGAGCGGCAAGACGGGCGCGATTTTTATCCAAAACGGCGGCTCTTCGACAATTGCGGGAGAGGCAGAATTCTTGCGCGGGCTTTACCTCAACGGCGGGAGCGTCAGCATTGCGGGCGGCACAATTTCCGCGGGATCGGTCGGCGTTGTCGTCAACGGCGCAGCAGTGGCCCTTGCGCAGACCGGCGTCAGCACGAGTGTTGACGGGTTCGACATCACGCTCAACGGCGGGAGCGTTTCGCTCAACAACGGCGTTACTTTCAACGGCGGAATTACGCAAAACGGCGGCTCGCTCACGGCAACGACCGGCGCGAAAGGAACAACGCTGACGATGAAAGGCGGCACGGCAACGCTCAACAACAGAGTTCAATTTACCGGCGCAATCAAAGTCGGTGCTTCCGAAACGACAACCACGGACGGAGTTTCGAACACAACGCTTTACGGCGGCACGCTGAACGTTTCCGGCACCAAAGTCTATGCGCGCGGCGGTATCGCGATCGCGGGAACGGGCGCGACATATGTCGACGCGAAAACGACCTTGGATACGCAAAAATCGACATCGTCAACCGCTTATGCCGGCGTGACGCTTGCGGATTCCGGATATTTTGAAATGGGCACGGGGGCAACACTCGTCGGCGCGTTGCAGCTTACCGGCGGGAACGCGTATCTGAAAGGCGGCAACTCCATTCACGGCGCAAAGATTGCGGGCGGCACTTTCGCCGCCGCGGGAACGCTCACCACGGGCGACATTTCCGTCAGCGGCAGCGGGATTTTCCGCCCCGTCGGGCAAACCGTTTTGGTGAGAAACGACAAAGCTCCCGCGTCTTCGAGTAGCGACGATTCGACGACAAGCACGCGTTCGAAAATGACCGTCGGCGACGGCGCAACGCTCAGCTTTGAAGCGCGTTCCCGCACCGATTACGACGTGCTCGTGATCGGGAATGGGCAATCGCTCGTTTTCGGTGACGGTTCGTCCGGCGGTACGGTCAATTTCAAATATTCGTTCGGGAACGTGCTTCCGTTCGCGATTAACATCATCACAGCAACTACGGAGACGGACGAGGACGGAAATCCGATTGACGTTGCGAAAATTTCCGGTTGGGACGATGTCACCAAATACACTCCCGCGCTCGAGGGCGTGCAGGTTTACAACGACGATTTTACCTTGAGCGCGTTGACGCTGGGCGTTTCTTTTGACGAAGACTCCGGCACGATTTCTCTGGGCGCAGATGTTGACGGAGAATCGGAAATTCAGGCGCATCGGCTTTATTATTCGTATCAGACGCCGCGTCAGTCGGCGGTGCAACGCACGCTGATTAAAAACGAAAAGACCGTTGTCGCGTCTTCGGGAACGTCTTCTTCGTCCTCGGGGGCAACTCTCGCCGCCGCATCGACGAGCACGACCACCGTTTCCGGAATCGCGGCGCCGGTCGTTGCCGAGCTCGACAGAATGAGCTACGTTTCCGAGCTTTTGGCGGCGTATGACAAGCTGGGTACGCCGTCGAACCTCGTCGCAATTGACGAGTTGCACGACAAACAGGCGTCGGCGATTGCGGGCGCGCTCTCTCGGCGTTCCCGCGAGCTGCGTTCCGGGTTTATTCATTCCGATACGTGGAGCAATCCGCTTTTCGGGAACAGCGGATTCACGTTCTCGGCGAATCCGAGTCTGGTCGCGGCAAAAGGTTTCGTTCCCTACTACATTCCCGAGGACGATTATCCGATTATGATTTGGATGAACGGCGGCTATTCGTCTTCCGGGGCGGACGCCGTGGGAACGGCGGTTTCTTCGACGAAAACGAGCATGCTCAACGTTTTCATGGGCGTCGATTATGCCGTTTCCCGCGAATTCGCGGTCGGGATTTTCGCCGGATACACGAACGGGCGCACGAAGTTTGACGACAGCGGACGCACCGAAGTTCAGTCGCGCAATCTCGGCGTTTATTTGGCGGGAGCGCGGACGTCCTACATCGGCTCGTTCTACTACTCGGCGCTCGCCGCGTTCGGCGCCGAAGAATACGATTTTACGCGAAAAATTACCATCGGCTCGCTGGACGCGAAATCGAAAGCCTCGCCCGACGGTTGGCAGGGCATCGTGGCGATTGAGGGCGGCTACGAATGGAAACTCGACAAGTTTTCGATGGGCCCGAATCTCATGTTGCGCTACGTTTCGAACAATGTCGACGGCTACACCGAATCTTCCTCGGCGGAGTGGGCGCGGCAGAAAACGGACGATGTCAGCTACGATTCGTTGCAGGGCTCTTTCGGCTTCCGCATCGCTTATCGCGCGGATTTCGAAACCGTTTCGCTTTTGCCCGAGCTGCGCATTGCGTGGAATCACGAGTTCATCGGCACGGACGAAAGTTTCGATACGAAGCTCGCGATGCCGGGCGCGGAAACGTATTCCAGCAAAATCAACAGCACCGGCGACGATTTTGCGACCGTCGGCGCGGGATTGACCGTGATGCTCGGCGAGGTGTCCACCATTTCGTTCGACTACGATATGCAGTTCCTGCGCGACGATGCCGATCCCGTCCATTCGTTCAACGCAATCCTGCGAACGCGCTTCTGATTTTTTTCGCGTTCCCGCGAAAAAAGTTGAGGAGTTGAGAAGGTTTAGGAGTTTAGGAGTAGCGAGCGGATTTTTGCCGCAGGCAAAAATCAGATTTCACCAGTCCACCAGTTGACCAGTTCTCCAGTTCTTCCTAATTCCTAATTTCTCCTTCCTAATTTTTCATTTCTAATTTCTAATTCCTAATTCCAAATTTTCTAAGCTTTAATCTTTCCCTGCGAGCGGATAAATTTTTCCGCCTGTTATGTTGTATTTTCTCAAAGATTTGGAATCGCTCTGGGGACCGTTCCGCCTGTTTGAATATCAGTCCGTGCGCGCCGTGCTCGCGGGATTTATTGCGCTCGTCGTCGGCGCCGTTCTCGCGCCGCGCATCATTCGCCGGTTGCAAAATGCGGTTCAACCCGAGCGCGGGAGCGATTTGCTCGGCGCCGCCGCGCAGGAAAACCGCAAGGTGCCGACGATGGGCGGGCTTATTTTTTCCGTTTCTGCGCTCGCGGGAACGCTTCTGTGCGCGCGCCCGAATGTGTATGTTTTTTGCGCGCTGACGGTATTTGTCGGCATGACGGCGGTCGGTTTTCTCGATGATTTGCTGAAAATTCGTCGCGGGAACGCCGACGGGATCAGCTCGCGTTTGAAATGGGCGCTGACTTCGCTGACGGCGCTTGCGGCGTTTGCGATTTTGCTTTGTCGCGGCGGATTTCGCATGGATTTGCTCGAAATTTGGTTGCCGCTGATGAAAGAACCGCTCGTCGCGTTTGACGGCGCGGTGATTTCTTCGAACAGTCTTTCGATGCTCGGAGCGCTCGTGTTCGCAGGTTGCGTGTGCGTGCTGTTTTGGTTCGTATGCGTCGGCGCGAGCCACGCGGTGAATCTGACGGACGGCGTGGACGGGCTTGCGGGCGGTTGCGCGTTGCCGAGCGTTTTCGTTCTCGGCATCGTTTCCTACCTCGTCGGGAACGCGCGTTGGGCGGCGTATCTGAATATCGGATACGTTGCGGGCGTGGGCGAGTTGGCGATTTTTTGCGCGGCGCTCGGCGCGGGAATTCTTGTTTTTCTTTGGTTCAACGGCGCTCCCGCGACGATTTACATGGGCGACACGGGATCGCTCGCGCTCGGCGGTGCACTCGGCGCGACGGCGTTGCTCACGGGACACCCGCTTTTGCTGGCGATTTCCGGCGGCGTCTTTGTCGTCGAGACGTTTTCCGTGATGATTCAGACAAATTATTTCAAATACACGAAGCGGCGCTACGGCGAGGGACGGCGAGTTTTCAGCAAAACGCCGATTCACCACGCGTGGCAGTTGCGCGGAACGCCGAACACGAAAATCGTCGTGCGTTGCTGGATTGTTTCGCTCGCGCTTGCCGTGCTCGCGTTGATTTCGTTGAAAATTCGATAAAAAAGAGGGCGCGGGAACGATGGATATTCCGAAAATTTTGGAGAAAAAACTCGAAAAGCCGGTCGCGATTTTCGGCGGCGGCGTCAGCGGAAAAGCGGTCGAAGAATTTCTGCGCGGGAACGGTTTTTCCGCCGTGATTTACGATCGCGTCGCCGAGGGCGCGGGAACGCGTTTCGACATGGCGGAAGCTGCGCGGCACGAGCTCGTCGTGTGCAGTCCCGGGTTTCCGCACTCGCATCCGTGGAAAGAAACGGCGCGGCGCGCGGGTTTGCTGTGCTTGTGCGAGCCGGATTTTGCGGCGCTTTTCTGGCAAGGCGCGCTCCCGCCGCTTCGTCGATTGCCCGGCGAATCCGCCGAGAATTTTATGGCGCGCGCAAATGCTCGTCTCGGGCTTACCGCCGTCACGGGAACGAACGGAAAAACCACGCTGACGGAGTTCCTCGCGTTCGCGCTTCGCCGCGTCGGACGCGATTCGCTCGCCGTCGGCAACAACGGCGTGCCGATGACGCGCATGCTCGCGCATTCGTCCTCGTCGAGCTTTCGTCCCGTGTGCGAAATCAGTTCTTTTCAGGCGGAAGAGCTGCGCTACTTTTCCCCGCGTTGCGTGTTGTGGACGAATTTTGACGAAGACCACATCGATCGCCACGGCTCGGCGGAAAATTATTTTCGCGCAAAATTTCGTCTCGTCGAATGTCTCGAAAATTTGCGGCTCATCGTCGGAGATTTTCCGCAGGAAAACGATCCGTGCATTCGTGCCGTGCTCGAAAAACGCACGCTGATTGTCGGGGAAAGCGTTCCCGCCGCCGCCGCGCGTTTCGGCATCGCGTTGCCTGCGTGGACGCAGGTGGCGACGCGCGCCGAAGTCGCGGGGAAAATCCCCGCCGGCAGTATTTTTGCGACGTTCCCGCAGGCGGAAAACTACGCGATTGCGCGGCGGTTTTGGCTTTCCGTCGGGCTCGCCGAAAAAGATTTGGAATCGGCGGCACTCGCATTTCCCGCGCGGGAACACCGGCTCGCGCAAGTGCGCGTCATCGGCGGCGGCGACGCGGGAACGCCGCGAACGGAATTTTGGGACGATTCCAAGGGCACGAATTTTCACGCCGTGCGCGCGGCAATCGAGACGTTTCCCGGGAAGAAAATTTTCTGGATCGGCGGCGGTCAAAGCAAGGGCGGAGATATCGTCGGTTTCGCAAAGGAAATCGCGCCGCGCATCGAACGCGCGTTTCTTATCGGGGAAACTGCCGAGCAGTTGCGCGGAGCGTTCGCATCGGTCGGCGTTCCCGCGGAGATTTGTCCGCTTTTGCAGGGCGCGGTCGCTTCGGCGGGACGCGCGGCGGCGGAATCGGGTGCGGACGCGGTCGTGCTGTTTTCGCCGGGTTTTGCGAGTTTCGATATGTTTTCGAGCTACGCGGAACGCGGCGCACGCTTCACGCAATACGCGAAAAGTTTCCAGCTCTGAACACAAAAAAACCGCGCTTTCTCGGCGCGGGCAAAAGTGGCACCCCGTAGCGGAATCGAACCGCTATTCTCAGAATGAGGTTCTGCTGTCCTAACCATTAGACGAACAGGGCGTTCAAACTGCGGGAAAGCGAATACCTTCTTCCCCCGCGTGGCAATAGAAAATTTCCCGCGTTCCCGCGCCGAAAAATGTTTTTTAGGGGCGTTCCCGCGCGGCGGGCGCGGGTGTTTCAAAATTGACGGAGTTGCGGGAACGTGAAAAAATTTCCGCCATATGACACCCCAATCCGCCCCCCTGTCAAAGACGCCTCCGGCGTCCCCCGAGTTGACGACTCCCGTTGTGCCCCGCAAGTTTTTCGGGATTTTTATCATGTTGGTCTCCTGTTTTGCGTTGTGGGGACTGCTGAACAACATGACGGACAATCTCGTTCCCGCGTTTCAAAAAATTTTTACGATGGATCAGTCGCGTGCGGGATTGGTGCAGGTTGCGTTTTACGGCGCGTATGCCGTGCTTGCGATTTTCGCGTCGATTCTGAGTGAAGAATTTTCGTATCGCGCGGGCGTGCTCATCGGCTTGGGAATTTATATCATCGGCGCGCTGGCATACATTCCCGCGTGTATCGAGCAGAGTTTCGACATTTATTTTATTGCGATTTTCGTAGTCGCCGGCGGTTGTTCGCTGTTGGAAACGACGTGCAATCCTTACGTGCTTTCGCTGGGTTCCCGCGAAACGGCGGTGCGGCGTTTGAATTTTGCGCAGATGTTCAATCCGCTCGGCTCGATGGTCGGGATCGTGCTTGCGCAACAGCTGATTCTTTCGCACCTCAATCCCGCGACGGCGGACGAGCGCGCGCTGATGGAGCCGGAAGCGCTAAGCGAAATTATTCATCACGAGCTTTTCTGGGTTTGCGCGCCGTATGTCGGGCTTTGCGCGATTGCGTTTTTTATTTGGCTGTTTTTCCTGCGGGACAAATCGGAAGCGCAAAAGACGGGCGACTCCGGAATTTCGCAGGAAGTTTCCGGCGCGGGAACGCGCGTGCTTGTCGCGGCACTTTTCAGCGTCGTTCCGATTACGGCGTTTTATTTCCTGTTCCCGGAAATGGATAAGGTTTTGTGGATTCTCTGCGGAATGCTCGGGCCGATTGCCTACATTCTGATTTATTCGAGCTATCGCAAAATGCTTGTCGGACTGCTCTGCAAACCGCGCTACTGGTTCGGCGTCATCGCGCAGTTTTTCTACGTTGGCGTGCAGATCGCGGCGTGGACGTGGATGAACGTTTATTGCCAAAAAGAACTCGGCGTAACGCCGGCGGACGCGGCAATTTACTACACGATCGCAATCGTGCTCTTCATTTGCTGCCGCTGGATCGCGACGTATTTTATGAAAATTTTCAATCCCGCGTCGATGATGTCGCTCTTTGCGATTGCGGCGATTGCGTGCAGTGCGGGCGTGATGTATCTGCCCTCGGAAACGCTTTTCTCCGTTTGCGGACTGAAATTTTCGGCAAACGTGCTTTGTCTGATTGCGATGAGCGGTTGCATGTCGCTGATGTTCCCGACGATTTACGGGATCGCGCTCGGCGGGTTGGACAAAAAGTTGGTGAAACTCGGCGCGGCGGGCTTGATTATGTCGATTCTCGGCGGCGCAATCATTACGCCGTGGATGTCGGACATCATCGGCAGCACGGATTCGTGGTGGCTTTCGCTGACGTCTGCGTTTGACGGCGCGTGGGACACGGATTTGAAAACTTCCTCGCAGGCGTTGCGCGCATCGTTTATCGTTCCCGCGATCTGTTTTGCGGTCGTGCTCGCTTACAGCTTGATTTTCCGCAAAAAATCACAGGAAAACGATTAAACTTTTTTCAACAGAACCGAATATCATGAAATACGATACATTACCTAAAATCGGAATTCGTCCCACGATTGACGGTCGCCGCCTCGGCGTTCGCGAATCGTTGGAAGAACAGACCATGAACATGGCAAAGGCTGCTGCGGCGCTCATCGAAGCGAACGTGAAACACGCGAACGGTCAGCCCGTGCAGTGCGTCATCGCCGACACGTGCATCGGCGGTCCCGCGGAAGCCGCCGCCGCGAATCAGAAGTTCGCGGAAAACAACGTCGGCTGTTCGCTCGCCGTTACGCCGTGCTGGTGCTACATCACGGAAACGTTCGAGACGGACGCGACCACGCCGAAAGCGATTTGGGGCTTCAACGGCACGGAGCGCCCGGGCGCCGTTTATCTCGCCGCCGCGCTCGCCGGCTACGCGCAGAAAGGCGTTCCCGCGTTTTCGATTTACGGGCACGACGTGCAGGACAAGGACGACACGAGCATTCCCGCGGACGTTGCGGAAAAAATTCTCCGTTTCGCGCGCGCGGGCATCGCGGTCGCAACGCTGAAAGGCAAAGGTTATCTTTCAATCGGCGGTTGCGCGATGGGCATCGCCGGTTCGATTCTCGACCATTCGTTCTGGGAAAGCTACCTCGGCATGCGCGTTCAGCCCGTCGATATGACGGAAGTGCGCCGCCGCATGGAACTCGGCATTTACGATAAAAAGGAATTTGAGCTCGCGCTCGAATGGGCGAAAAAATACGTAAAAATCGGGCCGGATCGCAATCGCCCCGACCTCGTGCTTTCGCCGGAAGAAAAGGAACGCACGCTGCGGGAATCGTTGCTGATGACGATTATTTTCCGCGACATGATGCACGGCAATCCGCACCTCAAGACCATCGACCGCGAGGAAGAAGGGCTCGGCTTCAACGCCATTTGCGGCGGCTTCCAAGGACAGCGCCACTGGACGGATTATTATCCGAACGGCGATATGGCGGAATCGCTTCTCAACAGCACGTTTGACTGGAACGGTCCGCGCGAAGCGATCCCGTTCGCGACTGAAAACGACGCGATGAACGGCGTTTGCATGTTGCTCCTCCACCAACTCACGGGGCAGGCGGCGTGTTTCTCCGATATTCGCACGTATTGGTCGCCCGATGCCGTGAAGCGCGTTACCGGCTACACGATGGAAGGGCACGCGAAAAACGGAATCATGCACCTCATCAATTCCGGCTCGACCGCGCTCGACGGGAACATGCAGGCGCTCGACGTGAACGGAAAGCCCGTGATGAAAAAGACCGGCGAAACGACGTTCCAAGACATCGACGCGATGATGGCAGCTTCGGAATGGTGCCCGGCAAACCGCGAATATTTCCGCGGCGGAGGCTATTCGCTGCACTTCGTTTCCAAAGGCGACGTTCCCGTGACGATGATTCGCATGAATCTTGTCAAAGGACAAGGTCCGGTGCTCGTTATCGCCGAGGGCTACACTTGCTCGCTTCCCGAAAACGTGAACAAGGTGCTCGACGAACGCACGGATCCGGGTTGGCCGACGACTTGGTTCGCGCCGATTCTCACGGGCAAAGGCGCGTTCACGGACGTTTATTCCGTCATGGCAAACATGGGCGCCAATCACGGCGCGTGGACTTACGGGCACGTCGGAGCGGACATTATCACGCTCGCGTCGATGCTCCGAATCCCGGTGTATGCGCACAACGTTCCCGAAGACAAAATCTACCGTCCGGCGGCGTGGAGCCTTTTCGGCACTGCCGACGCCGAGGGCGCCGATTTCCGCGCCTGCGCGAACTTCGGTCCGATTTACGGGAAATACTAAGAAAAATTAGGAATGAGGAATGAGAAATTAGAAAAACTTCTTTCTCGTTCCTCATTTCTAATTCCTAATTCCTAATTTCTAATTCCTAATTCTTAATTTTTAGAGAATGCTTGCTCTGTGTTTGGACTGCGGCGCGACAAACGTTCGCGCAATGCTCGTCGATGAAAGCGGAAAAATCGTCGGCAAGGCTTCGTCGCCGAATTCGACCGTTCCCGCGCCCGAAAATTCTGAATTTCATCACTGGGATGCGGAGCGCATTTTGTCGCAACTCGCGGATTGCGCCCGCAAGGCGCTCGCGGGAACGGACGCGGCGCAGGTAAAAGCGATTACGATTACGACGTTCGGCGTGGACGGAGCGCTCGTCGATGCCGACGGAAATCTGCTCTATCCGGTCATTTCGTGGAAATGCCCGCGCACGGCGGACGTGATGGCGAACATCGGAAAATACATTTCGCAGGAAGAGCTGAACCGCATTTCCGGCGTCGGCGCGTTCGCGTTCAACACGATTTACAAGCTTGTCTGGCTCAAGGAAAACCGTCCCGAGCTCGTTGAAAAGGCGACGGCGTGGCTGTTCATTTCAAACATTTTCGCGCATCGTCTTACGGGCGTGATGGCGACCGATCGCACGATGGCGGGAACGTCGCAGATGACCGATCTCGCGACCGGAGAATTTTCGGAAAAAATTCTCGGCGCGCTCGGGCTCGACAAATCGCTGTTCCCGCCGATGGTCGACGCGGGGAAAATTATCGGACGCGTCACGGAAAAAGCGGCGACGGAAATTTTCGGCGTTCCCGCGCTCGCGGGCGTTCCCGTCGTTTCCGCCGGACACGACACGCAGTTCGCGGTTTTCGGCTCCGGCGCGGAAAAAGATCAGCCCGTGCTTTCCTCGGGAACGTGGGAAATTCTCATGGCGCGTTCCTCGCGCGCAACGCTTTCTCCGGAGGATTACAAAGACGGCGCGACCGCCGAGCTCGACGCCGTTCCCGCGTTGCGCAATCCCGGCTTGCAGTGGATCGGCTCCGGAATCATCGAGTGGGTCAAATCGCTTTGCTACGCCGGCGAATCTTACGACGTCATGGACGCGGAAGCCGCCGCGATCCCGCCGGGCTGCAACGGCGTGACGCTCGTTCCCGACTTTTTGCCGTCGGGCGAACGCAAGGGCGCAATCGAGGGACTCGTGCTCGGACGCACGCGCGCGCACATTTACCGCGCGGCGATGGAAGCGCTTTCGTATCGGCTCAAATCTCGCCTTGCGCGGCTCGAATCCGTCGGCGGTTTCAAGAGCGAATGCCTTGTGCTCGTCGGCGGCGGCGCGCGCAACAAGGTTTGGACGCAGATTCGCGCGGACGTGCTGAATCTTCCGGTGAAAATTTCAAAAGTTTCCGAAAGCACGGTGCTCGGCGCGGCGATGTTCGCATTTGCCGGCGCGGGAACGTTCCCGTCGCCCGAAGCCGCGCGCGATGCGTTCGGAATCGAATACGAAATTTGCTTACCGCAAAAAAAAGCTTAAAGGTTAAGGCTTAAAGCTTAAAGAATACTTCCTAATTTCTAATTCCTAATTTCTAATTTCCTCCATACACCTTACACCCTCCACCATACACCTTACACCCTCCACCCTCCACCATCTTATGTCTGAAAATTCCGATTGGTTCATCAAACCCGAATTGCCCAACTTCATTTTCCCGTGGGAAAAGCACGATCCGCGTTCCCGCGAGGAAGTCGAGGCGTTCTTTCATTCTCCCGAAATTCGCATCATCAAAGAACGGATGTGCGATATCGGACGCCGGCTCTGGGCGCGCGAATACGTTGACGGGAACGGCGGAAATATTTCCGTTCGCGTCGCGAAAAATCTTTTGCTGTGCTCGCCGACGCTGATTTCCAAAGGCTTCATGACGCCGGAGGATATCTGCCTCGTCGACATGGACGGACGCCAAAAAGCGGGCGTGCGCCCCTCGACGAGCGAGGTGAAAACGCACATCGCGATGATGAAATCCGTGGGCGTCAATTCCTGCATTCACGCGCACCCGCCGCACTGCAACGCGTTTTTGTTCGCGGGAATCGTGCCGCCGTCGGGCATCAATCCCGAAGCGGACATTTTCCTCGGGCACATCGCGCTCGCGCCTTACGGCACGCCCGGCTCGCCGGAAACCGCCGCCGCCGTTGCCGAAGCGGCGAAGCAATCCACCGTCGTTTTCATGGAAAATCACGGCGTCATCACGGGAGCGCGCCACGTCGAAGAGGCGTTTTGGTTCATGGAAAATGCGGACGCGTATTGCCGCATGGTGCTGCTCGCGGGCTTGCACAAAACGCCGCTCAATCAAGTCGGCGAACAGGGCGTGAAGGATTTTCTCGCCATTCGCAAAAGCATCGGCTACGCCGTTCCCGCAGGGCAACCGCTCTACAACACCGACACCTACGCCGGCTACAAACTCGGAAAAGCCGGAAAGTAATTTTTTTAAATTTCATTTTTCTATGCTTAAAGGAATTTCACCGATTGTTTCGCCGGAGCTGCTCAAAATCCTTGCCGAAATGGGGCACGGCGACGAAATCGTCATCTCCGACGCGCATTTCCCGGCGCACACGTTCAACGAAAAAGTCGTGCGCGCGGACGGACTCGGCGCGGACGCGTTGCTCGCGGGAATTATCCCGCTTTTCGAGCTCGATGCCTACGCCGTTCCCGTGATTATGATGGACGCCGTTCCCGGCGACACGCTCGATCCCGCCGTCGAAGCCAAATACCGCAAGGCGCTCGGCTACGACGGAAAAATCGAACGCATGGAGCGTTTCGCGTTTTACGAACGCGCGAAAAAAGCCTACGCAGTCGTCATCTCCGGCGAAACCGCAAAATACGGCAACATCATTTTGAAAAAAGGCGTTACGCCGATTTTTGCCGCAGACAAAAAAAGTTGAGGAGTTGAAAAGGTTTAGGAGTTGAGGAGTATTGTGCGGTTTTGCCTACGGCAAAAATTAAGGAAACTTCTCTCCCGCGGAGCGGGAATCAACAGGCGCGAAGCGCCGACTCAACTCTTCAACTTTTTTTCGCGTTCCCGCAAAAAAGTTATCAGCTATCAGTTATCAACTATCAGTTAAAAAAATCTCGCGCGGGAACGCCGTCGAATATAGTTTTCCTCGGACTGCGAGAAGTGCCGGAGTGGCGGAATGGTAGACGCTGCGGACTTAAAATCCGTTGCCTTCGGGCGTGCGGGTTCGATCCCCGCCTTCGGCACCAGCTTCGCGGAAAATGATTCGCGTTCCCGTTCGGAACGCGTTTTGATTGGCGGCATGAGCAACGCAACCTCAATCGATTTCGGGCTGGTGAAAATTGCCGCGGCTTCGCCCGTCCTTCATCTTGCAAACGTTCCCGCGAACGTGCGCGAAATCGGCACGCTGACGGCGCGCGCGGCGGAGCAGGGCGCGGCGGTTGTCGTGTTTCCGGAGCTTGCGCTCACGGGGCATTCCTGCGGCGATTTGTTTTTTCAGACAACGTTGTTGCGCGAAGTCGAAAAAGGTTTGCTCGCGCTTGCGAAACTCACTGCCGAGCTGGACATCACGGCGATTGTCGGCGCGCCGTTGCTCATTCGTCAGCATCTTTACAACTGCGCGGTCGTGCTCGGCGGCGGCGTGCCGCTCGGTGTCGTGCCGAAATCGCATTTGCCGAACACGCACGAATTTTACGAAAAACGTTGGTTCGCTTCTGCGGACAAATTGCCCGTTTCCGAAGTCGAAATCGAAGGCTTCCCGCAGCCCGTTCCCGCGGGAACGGATTTGATTTTTGAAAATGAAATTTTCCGTTCGTGCTCGTTCGGCGTTGAGCTTTGCGAGGATCTTTGGGTTACGGAACCGCCGAGCGGAAAACTCGCGCTCGCGGGAGCGTCGATGATTTTCAATCTTTCCGCGAGCAACGAAGTTGTCGGCAAAACGCAGTTCCGCCGCGATCTCGTAAAAATGCAGTCTGCGCGCTGTCTTGCCGCCTACGCCTACGCGGGTGCGGGCATGGGCGAATCGACGACGGATATCGTGTATGCCGGCGAATGTTTCATCGCGCAAAATGGAGAAATGCTCGCGGCTTCGGAAAAATTTCCCGCCGCGGGAACGCTTATTTTCGCGCAAGCGGACGTCGATTTGCTCGCGCACCAACGGCGCACGAACGCAGAATTTCTCGCATCGGACACGGCGGGAACGCGCCGCGAATTTCGTCGCGTGCGCTTTCCGTTGCCGGCTTCGCACACGGATTTGCCGGCGGAAATTTTCGGAAAAATTTCGCGCACGCCGTTTGTTCCCGGCGACGATGTCGTGCTCGAGCGCCATTGCCGCGAAGCGTTTGATATTCAGGTCGCGGGGCTGATGCGACGGCTTGCGCACACGCACGCAAAAGACGTCGTGATCGGCGTTTCCGGCGGCTTGGATTCGACGCTTGCGATTCTCGTTGCGAAAGCGGCGTTTGAGCGTCTTGGGCTGGATTCTTCCGGCATTCACGGCTATTCGCTTCCGGGGCCGGGAACGACCGAGCGCACGCGCCGCAACGCGCTCGACCTCATGTCGCGTCTCGGCGTCGAAGCGAACGAAATTTCCATCGTTCCCGCCGTCGAACAACATTTGCGCGACATCGGGCATCCGCGGGATCGCTTTGACGCCGCTTACGAAAACGCGCAGGCGCGGGAACGCACGCAGATTCTCATGGATCTTGCGAATCGTTTCGGCGGATTTGTCGTCGGCACGGGCGATCTTTCCGAAGCGGCGCTGGGCTGGTGCACTTTCAACGGCGATCAGATGTCGATGTATCACGTGAATATCGGCGTGCCCAAAACGCTCATTCGCCACATCATCGCGTGGGTCGCCGCCGAGCGCCGTAGCGAAGAAATCGCGCGCACGCTCGCCGACATCTCGGACACGCCGATTTCTCCCGAGCTCAAGCCGCCGTCCGCCTCCGGCGAAATCGAACAAAAAACCGAAGATCTCGTCGGGCCTTACGTGTTGCACGACTTTTTCCTTTTCCACTTTTGCGGGAACGCGTTCACGCCGCGCAAAATTCTTTTCCTTGCGGAAAAAGCGTTCGCGGGAACGTTTGACGCGGGAACGATTCGCAAATGGCTCGAAGTTTTCCTGCGGCGGTTTTTCTCGCAACAGTTCAAGCGTTCGGCTTGCCCCGACGGTCCGAAAGTGATTTCGATCGGGCTTTCCCCGCGCGGCGATTGGCGAATGCCCTCCGATGCCGAATCCGCGATGTGGACGGATTTTTGACGCGTCGCGAGCGGCACGGGAAATGCAAAGAAAAAAGTTTCATCACGATTCCTTTACGATTATGAGACACAGCAAGAAAGACGTTCCCGCCGAGGAAAAACCGCACGCAGACGCAGAGACGCACGAAGACGTTCCCGCGACGAGCGAGTGCGGCGCGGAAGTTTGTCCGGAAACGGAAAACGCGAACGCGGCGCCCGAATGTTCCGCCGCCGCAGAAAGCGCCGAAGCGGGCGCCGAGTCCGTTCCCGCAGACGAACCGGCGGAGGATCCCGCCGTTGCGAAACTCGCGGATGCTCTCGCCGAATCTCAGGCGGAATTGCTGAAAGCGAAAGAGGCGTATCTGCGCGCCGTCGCCGAATTTGACAACTATCGCCGCCGCACGAACGAGGAAAAACCCAAGCTGGCAAACTACGCAAAGGGCGAGCTCGCGAAAGACATTTTCCCCATTCTCGACAATTTCAAACTCGGGCTTGAAGCCGCGGAAAAACAACACCCCGAGGCGAAATCCATCACGGAAGGTTTCGCAATGATCGCCGCGCAACTCAAGAGCGCACTCGAAAAACACAACGTCGTCGAAATCAATCCCGTCGGCGCGCCGTTTGACCCGAACGAGCACGAATCGCTCACGAGCCAACCGTCGGCGGACGTTCCCGAAGATCACGTGCTTTTCGTGCATCGCGTCGGCTACAAAATCGGCGATCGCCTGTTGCGTCCCGCGAGCGTCGTCATTTCCGCGGGAGCGTGACGCTAATTTTTCAAAAAAATGTCCGAAGATTTTTACAAGCTGCTCGGCGTCGAAAAAACCGCGACTGCCGACGAAATTAAAAAAGCCTACCGCAAGCAGGCGATGAAGTATCACCCGGACCGCAATCCGGGCAACAAGGAGGCGGAGGAAATGTTCAAAAAAGTTTCCAACGCCTACGAGGTGCTTTCCGACCCGCAGAAACGCGCGACCTACGACCAATACGGCGCCGCCGCTTTCGAAAACGGCGGCATGGGCGGAATGGGCGGGAACGCCGGTTTCCGCGACGCGAGCGATGTTTTCCGCGAATTTTTCGGCGGAATGGGCGGCGGCGGCGGAATTTTCGAGAGCTTTTTCGGCGGCGGACGCGCGGCGGAAGAGGAAGATCGCCGCGGGAACGACTTGCGCTTCGACCTTGAAATCACGCTCGAAGAAGCCGCGAGCGGCGTCGAAAAAACCATCAAATACAAGCGCCATTCGCGTTGCCCGAGTTGCAACGGAACCGGCGCCGAACCCGGCACGAGCCGCAAAACCTGCCCGACCTGCAAAGGGCGCGGACACGTTGTGCGCCGCTCCGGATTTTTCCAAATGCAACAGCCTTGCCCGACCTGCCACGGGAGCGGCTCAGTCGTTGAAAAACCCTGCAAAAATTGCGGCGGGAGCGGCGTCGTGCTCGAGACGCGCACGCTCACGAAACGCATTCCCGCCGGCGTTGCCACGGGAACGCGTCTGCGTTCTTCCGGCGACGGCGAAGCGGGCGAATTCGGCGGCGAATACGGCGATCTTTACCTCGTGATTCACGTTCGGGAACACGAGCTTTTCGAGCGCGAGGGCGACAATCTTTTCTGCACGATTCCGATAAAATTTACGCTCGCGGCGCTCGGCGGCACGCTCGAAGTGCCGACGCTTACCGGACGCGCCGAGCTGAAAATTCCTGCGGGAACGCAAAACGGAACGACGTTTCGCCTGCGCGGCATGGGCATGCCCAATTTGCGCAACGGTTCCAAGGGCGACGAATACGTGCGCATCGAAATCGACGTGCCGAAAAATCTTTCCTCCGAACAAAAGGAAAAACTTCAGGCATTCGCGGAGTCCTGCGGCGACAAGGAAAAACCCGTCGCCGAATCGTGGCGCGAGAAGTTCAAAAACTTCTTCAAATAACGTTCCCGCCGCGGCGCGGAAAGCCGATTGCATCTTCGGGAAAACACCACGCGAAAAGCGGCGCGCCCTCGGGGCTTTCGAGCGATTGCCGATGCTGCGCCGCGACGTTGAGCGTTCCCGCGCCGTTTTCGAGCCGAAAGCGGCGGAAAAATAATTCTCCGTCGAAGAAAATTTCGGCGCCGTCGGCGAGCGCGAACGCGTTTTCTTCCGGCGGGATCGCGTCGAGACGAAAAATTTCCGGCGGCAAAAAAATGTCGATCGGCGTTCCCGCGGGAACGTCCTCCGACGCATCGCCGCAAAGTTTTCCGTGAATTTCCGTTCCCGCGACTTCGGCGAGAAATTCTCCCGCTCCCGCGCCGAGCACGTTCCCGCGCAACACATCGGCTTCGCGGCGCACATCGTTCCCGCAAGCGCCGATTCGGCAGTTGCGAAGAGCGCGCGCGACAAAGAGCGATTCGGGCGCGGATTCCGCTTCGCGCAAGGAACAGAGCACGGTGCGCGCGTCGGCGTTCGCGGACGCCGACGTTCCCGTTTCCGTGAAAAATGCGAGCGCGTCGAGCGCGGCGAGATTTTCACGGCTTGCGCGTTCGAACACGACGGCGAAATTTTCTTCTTCGGCGCGTTTTTTCAAACGCAGAAAAATTTCCGCTTCGAGTTTGCTCGAAGTTTCGGAAAGCACGAGCGGCGTTCCCGCCGGCAATTCTTCGGCAAACGCGCGCGCAAGCGCGATGCGTGTTCGCGCGGCGCAATCGAGCGTTCCCGCAAGGCATTCGGCAATCGCGTTCCCGAACCAAAAATGAATTTCGCGCTCGATGCGTTCCCGCGCGATTTCCCACGGCGTTCCCGCGGCGGCGAGCGGCGCGGACACGTTTTCAAAAACGCTGCGCTCGGGCGAAAGGTTTTCCGCTTCGGCAAATCTTGCGCCGAGCTCGTAGGCAAGCGTGCGCGGGAACGGCGCGTCGCCGAGCGTTCCCGTGATTTTTCCGCGTTGCGCCGAAAAAATTTGTTCAAGCAATTCGTGTGCGTTCGAAAACGTCATCGTTTTTCGATTTTGAAGCCGAGACTGAGAATGAGACGGAGCGTTTCCACGGCGGTGTTGCGGTCAAAATCTTTTTCCGCTTCGGACAGCTCTTCGTAAGGAATTAGGCACGGGTGAAGTTTTTTCGCGTCATCGCGCGTTTCGCCGAAGCTCCAGCCTTGCGCGATGCGCGTCTGCGCCCACACTTCGTGCGTGTTTTTCGCGAGCAGTTCGCGGAGCGGTTTCAATGCTTCGGGAAGTTCGATGCCGGAGACATCTTTCGGGGCGGGAACGTATTCGGGAGCGCTCATTTTTTGACCGAAAAGCTACGCGCTTCGCCGCGGGGACGCGAGCGGAAACGCGCCCGTACAAAAAAAAGTTCCGCGTTGATTTTCGCGGGAACGCGGCGCATCATTGCGGGCACGTTTTTCGTAAAAATAACAACTCAAAAATCATCGCAATGAAGATTCTTCTCGCATATTCCGGCGGACTGGACACCTCGGTGCTCCTTTCTTGGATCAAAAACAAATACAACGCTGAAATGATCGCGTTTTGCGCAAACGTCGGTCAGGAAGAAGAGCTCTCCGGGCTCGAAGAAAAAAGCAAAAAAACCGGCGCTTCCAAAATCTACATCGAAGATTTGCAGGAAGAATTTGCGCGCGATTTCATTTTCCCGATGATGCAGGCGGGAGCGATTTACGAAGGTCAGTATTACCTCGGAACCTCGATCGCGCGTCCGCTCATCGCAAAACGCATGGTCGAAATCGCCAAAGCCGAAGGGTGCGACGCCATCGCGCACGGCGCGACCGGAAAGGGCAACGACCAAGTGCGCTTTGAGCTCGCCGCCGCCGCGCTCGCGCCCGATCTCAAAGTCATCGCTCCGTGGCGCGACGATTCTTTCCGCGCGCAGTTCCCGGGACGCAAGGAAATGATCGATTACTGCGTCGCGCAGGGGCTTCCCGTCGAAGCCAGCATGAAAAAACCTTATTCGATGGATCGCAACTTGCTCCACATTTCCTACGAAGCGGGAATTATGGAAGATCCGTGGTTCGACGCGTTTTGCCCGGAAAACAAAGCGATGTTCAAACTTTCCGTCGCTCCCGAAGACGCGCCCGACGCTCCCGAATACATCGAGCTTGAATTTGAAAAAGGCGATTGCGTCGCGATCGACGGCAAGAAAATGACGCCGCTTCAAGTGATGCAGACGCTGAACAAACTCGGCGGCAAACACGGCATCGGTCGCGTCGATATGGTCGAAAACCGTTTCGTCGGCATGAAATCCCGCGGCGTTTATGAGACGCCGGGCGGAGCAATTCTCTTTTTCGCGCATCGCCAAATGGAATCCATCACGATGGATCGCGACACGATGCACCTGCGCGACAGTCTCATTCCGAAATACGCCGAGCTCGTTTACAACGGTTTCTGGTATGCGCCGGAACGCCTCGCGTTGCAGGCGCTCGTCACGGAAACGCAGAAAAACGTGAACGGCGTCGTTCGCGTCAAACTCTACAAAGGTTGCTGCTACGTCGCCGGTCGCAAGTCGCCCAATTCGCTCTACAATCCGAATATCGCGACGATGGAAGCCGATCCGACTAACGCCTACGATCAGGACGACGCTTCCGGTTTCATTCACTTGAACGCCCTGCGTCTCAAAGTCAACGCGCACGTCAACGGTCCGAAAAACATGATGTGAGCGGGGAAGAAATTAGGAGTTAGGAATGAGAAATTAGGAAGGCGTGTGCGGAGTGAATAATTAATAGTGAATAGTGAATAGTTATTACTTCATTTTTGCCGAAGGCAAAAATCAGCACACTACTCCTAAACTCCTAAACATTCTCAACTCCTCAACTTTTTTCTAATTTCTACTTGGAGATTTTTCCGAAAAATGCCGTTCCCGCGTTTGCCGAGCGCGGGTTTATGCTCGATGTTTCGCGCGGACGCGTGCCGACGGCGGCAACGCTCGAGCGCTTGGTGCGCGTGCTTGCCGCGTTGCGCTACAATCGGCTTCAACTCTACGTTGAACACACGTTCGCGTTTCGCGAGCACGAGGAAGTTTGGCGCGATGCATCGCCGTTGACGCCGTCGGAAATTCGTGCGCTCGATGCGCTCTGCCGCGCGCACGGGATCGAGCTTGTGCCGAATCTCAATTCGTTCGGACACGTTGAGCGTTGGCTTCGGCATGCGCGCTACAAACCGCTTGCAGAGTGCCCCGACGGATTTTTTCACGAAATTTTCAAAATGCATCGCGCGGCGGGAACGTTTGCTCCGAGCGAGGATTCGGCGGATTTCATGGGCAAACTTTACCGCGAGTATTTGCCGAATTTTTCTTCGAAAAATTTCAATATCGGCGGCGACGAGCCGTGGGAGCTCGGGCAAGGGCGTTCCCGCGAGCTTTGCGAAAAACGCGGCAAGCGCGCCGTTTATCTTGAGCACATGGCGCGACTGAAAGTGCGCGCGGAGACTTGCGGAAAAAAAATTCAGTTTTGGGCGGACGTTTTGCTCGGCGAAACCGGCGCCGTTCCCGCAGATTTTCTGCGCGGGAGCGTTCCCGTGATTTGGGGCTATGATGCCGGACATCCTTTCGATGCGCAGTGCGCACGCGTTCGCGCCGCGCTTGAAAATGCGGGCGGCGAGCCCGGCGGATTTCTCGTCGCGCCGGGAACTTCGGCGTGGCTCAGTTTCGGCACGCGTCAGACAAACGCGCTCGCGAACATTCGCGAAGCTTGCGCCGCCGCGAAAAAATACGGCGCGCGCGGCGTGTTGCTCACGACGTGGGGCGACTTCGGCTACCACAATCCGCACGCCGCAAATCTGCTTCCGCTCATCGCTTGTGCCGCGGAAACTTGGGGCGTTCCCGCGCCGCGCACGGGCGCGGAATTCGCGCAAACGTTGTGTGCGCTCGCGCTTCCGGAAGCGGATTTCGCCGAGGAGCTTTTCGATTTCGGAAAACTCGACGATTTTTTCGCGAAAAAAATCACGAATCGCAGTCTTATTCGCGAGCTGTTTTTTGCGAGCGCCGAAGCGTTCCCGCAGCTCACGGACGGCGTTTCCGCAGACGAAGTCGCCGCCGCGAAAAGCGTTTGCGAACGCATCGTCGCGGCAACGGCGGGCGTTCCCGCAGAGCGGAGCGATTTTCCCGTTGCGGCGGAAATGGCACTCGCCGCGTTGCGTCGCGCGGAGGCTTTTTTGAAAAACGACGTTCCCGCGCGCATCGCCGCCGAAGCCGAAATTTCCGGCGCGCTCCGCGAAAAATTCGCCGCCGCGTGGCGTTCCCGCGACCGCGAAGGCGGACTCGCCGAATCGCTCAGTCATTTCCCTAATTTCTAATTCCTAATTCCTAATTTCTAATTCTTCATTTCTCCGATGATTTCCTTGAGCGACATTCGTCTGCGCTACGGTCCGCAAGTGCTTTTTGCCGGCATTTCTGCGAGCATCGGCGCGCGGGAACGCATCGGGCTCGTCGGCGCCAACGGCGCGGGAAAATCGACGCTGCTCAAAATTCTCGCCGGCGTGCAGGATTTTGATTCGGGAACGCTTTCCGCCGCGAAAAATGCGACTGTCGGTTATCTTCCGCAGGACGGTTTGGAAACGCACGGCAGAACGCTCGTCGAGGAAGTTGAAAGCGCGTTTGAAGACATCGTTTCGCTTCGTGCGAAAATCGCCGCCGCCGATGCCGAGTTGCAAACGCTCCCGCCGGATTCCGCCGCGTATCGCGAGACGCTCGAGCTCGTCGCCGAGCGGGAACGCCGTCTCGAAGATGCCGACGCCGGGCGCTTGCGTTCCCGCGTCGCAACGATTTTGCACGGGCTCGGTTTTTCGCAGAACGACATGGAGCGCGACACGGGCGAATTTTCCGGCGGCTGGCAAATGCGCATCGCGCTTGCGAAATTGCTTTTGCGCGAGCCGGCGTTGCTCTTGCTCGACGAGCCGACGAATCACCTCGACATCGAATCGCAGGATTGGCTTGAAAACTGGCTTGCGCGCTACGCGGGCGCGGTGATGCTCGTTTCGCACGACCGCGCGTTTCTCGATACCGTTTGCGGAAAAATTTTCGCGCTCGCCGCCGGGCGTCTCGAAACTTACAACGGCAATTATTCTTATTTCGAAAAAACTTCGCGGGAACGCCGTGAAGCGCTTCGCAGTGCCGCGCAGAATCAGGCGCGCGAAATCGCAAAGACGGAAGCGTTTATCGAACGTTTTCGCGCAAAGGCGACAAAGGCGGCGCAGGTGCAGTCGCGCGTGCGCCAACTCGAAAAAATCGAGCGCGTGGAATTTGAGGAAGAGGACGATTCGCAGATAGAATTTGCGTTCCCGCCCGCGCCGCAAAGCGGACGCGTCGTGCTCGAGCTGAAAAACGCAGACAAAAATTACGGCGAAATTCGCGTGTTGCGCGGCGTGAATCTTAAAATCGAACGCGGCGACCGCATCGCCGTCGTCGGCGTGAACGGTGCGGGGAAATCGACGCTGATTCGCTTGCTCGCAGGCATCGAGCCGCCGAGCGCGGGAACGCGCGAAGAGGGGCTCAACGTTGCCGTTTCCTATTTCGCGCAACATCAGGCGAAAGAACTTGATCCGAATCTCGACGTGCTTTCGACCGTGAACGATGTCGCCGTCGGTTTGGGCACGACGCGTTTGCGCACCTTGCTCGGCGCGTTTCTTTTTCGCGGAGAAGACGTGTTTAAGCCCGTCGGCGTGCTTTCCGGCGGCGAACGCAATCGCCTTGCGCTCGCGCGAATGTTGCTGCGCCCGTTCAATTTTTTGATTCTCGACGAACCGACGAATCACCTCGATATGCGTTCAAAAAACGTGCTCGCGCAAGCGTTGAAGCAATACGCGGGAACGTGCGTCGTCGTTTCGCACGATCGCGATTTTCTCGATCCGATCGTCACGAAAGTCGTCGAAGTGAAAAATCACGGTTTGCGCGTTTTCCTCGGGAACGTCAGCGATTATCTCGCCGCGACCGCAGAAGAACGCGCGCGGGAACGCGAAAAATTTTCCGAAACCGTCGCGAAAAAAACGCCGTCGGCAAACGATCCGCGGGAACGCCGTCGCGCAACCGCCGAACGTGCGAAACGTCTCGCGCCCGTGCGCAAAAAAATTCGCGAAACGGAAGAACGCATCGCCGCACTCGAAGCGGAACAGGCAGCATTCGAGGGAAAAATGGCAGCGCCGGATTTCTTCGCCCGCACAGGCGAAGCGGTCAAGGCTGACATGGCACGCTACGATGCCGTGAAACGCGAAATTTCCGAGACTTACGCCACGTGGGAAAAACTTTCGCTCGAAGCGGAAAGCTGAAGCGCCGTTCCCGCGCGAGATTTTTTTGTCCGCAAATTTTCGCAAAATCACGCGAATTTTTTTTACTGGAAGTAATAGAAGTTTTTTAAGGGATTGTTTTCTTGGGGGCGGAGACGTCCACGTCTCCGCATTTTGATTTTTTTGCCGAAGACAAAAGTGGTGGAGGGCGTAAGGTGGAGGGTGTAAAAACCGTTGAAAAAGTTATCCGTTATCAACTATCCGCTATCCGTTAAAACCTCCCGCGAAGCGGGAATCAACAGGCGCGAAGCGCCGACTCAACTTCTAAACTTTTCAACTTTTTTGTGCCATGCCCATTTTGAGCGCGGGCGTTCCCGCGCGGGCGGCGGCGGGAACGTTGATTTTATGCGGGAACGCGCGATTCCCGAAACTTGGCACGCCGTGTGCATTATTCTTCGGCAGTTTCAATTTTTAATCATTCATTAATTCTTATGAGCAAAGACAAAAAAGAAAAATGCTGCTGCAACGGCGGCTGTTCCGTTAACGTCAAGCCTCTCGGCGATCGCGTTCTTTTGAAGCGCTGCGAATGCGCGGAGGAAGTCAAGGGCGGGATTATCATTCCCGATTCCGCGAAAGAAAAACCGATGGAGGCGAAAGTCGTTGCCCTCGGCACGGGCAAAATCGAGGACGGCAAGAAAGTCGAATTCAACGTCGAAGTCGGCGACAAGGTGTTGATCGGCAAGTATTCCGGCACCGAAGTCAAGATTGACGATGTTGCCTACATCCTCGTCCGCGAAGACGAAATTCTCGCCGTGCTCGGCTGAGCGCTTCGCGTTTTCTAAAAATTTTATAAAGGACAGAAAAAATTATGGCAAAAAAACAAATTCTCTTTGATGAAGCCGGACGTCGCAAAATCCTCGCCGGCGTTCAGACGCTTGCGAAAGCCGTCAAAATCACGCTCGGTCCGAAAGGTCGCAACGTGATGATTGACAAAAAATACGGCGCTCCGAAAGTAACGAAGGACGGCGTTTCCGTCGCTAAGGAAATCGAGCTCGCCGATGCGTTTGAAAACATGGGCGCGCAGATGGTGCGCGAAGTCGCTTCCAAGACCGCCGACAAGGCGGGCGACGGCACGACGACCGCGACCGTGCTCGCCGAAGCGATTTACAAGGAAGGGCTCAAGAGCGTTTCCTCCGGCGCGAATCCGATTTTCGTCAAACGCGGGATCGATGCTGCGTGCGACGCGATCACGAAAGAGCTCGCCGCTTCCGCGAAGAAGATTAAAAACGCTGACGAAATCAAGCAGGTCGCGACCGTTTCCGCGAACTGGGATTCCGAAATCGGCGAAATCATCTCCGAAGCGATGGGCAAAGTCGGCAAGGACGGAACGATCACCGTCGAAGAAGCTAAGACCATCGAAACGACGCTCGATGTCGTCGAAGGCATGCAGTTCGACAAGGGCTACCTTTCTCCGTATTTCTGCACGAACGCGGAATCGCTCGAATGCGTGCTCGATGACCCGTATCTGCTGCTTTTCGAAAAGAAAATTTCCTCGATGAAGGACTTGCTCCCGCTGTTGCAGGAAGTTGCCAAGGCGGGCAAGCCGTTGCTCATCGTCGCAGAAGACGTTGACGGCGAAGCGCTCGCGACACTCGTCGTGAACAAGATTCGCGGCACGATCAACGTTTGCGCGGTCAAGGCGCCGGGCTTCGGCGATCGCCGCAAAGCGATGATGGAAGACATCGCCGTGCTCACCGGCGGCAAGTTCATCACGGAAGATCTCGGCATCAAGCTCGAGAGCGTGACGATTGCCGATCTCGGCAAAGCAAAACGCGTTGTCGTCGACAAGGAAAACACGACGATTATCGAAGGCGCGGGCAAGTCTTCCGACATTCAGGGGCGCGTGAAACTGATTCGCCGCCAGATCGAAGAAACCACTTCCGATTACGATCGCGAAAAGCTGCAGGAACGCCTCGCGAAACTCGCGGGCGGCGTCGCCGTCATCAAGGTCGGCGCGGCTTCCGAAGCGGAACTCAAGGAAAAGAAAGACCGCGTGGACGACGCGTTGCACGCGACGCGCGCGGCTGTCGAAGAGGGAATCGTTCCCGGCGGCGGCGTGGCGCTTCTGCGCACCGCAAAGGTCGTGGACAAGCTGATCGAAACGCTCGACGGCGACGTCAAGACCGGCGCGAAAATCGTCCGCCGCGCGATTGAAGAACCGCTCCGCACGCTCTGCGAAAACGCCGGCGTCGAGGGTTCGCTCATCGTCAAGGAAGTGCTCGCGGGCAAGGGCAACTTCGGCTACAACGTTGCGACCGATACGTATCAGGATCTCGTCGCCGCCGGTGTCGTCGATCCCGCCAAGGTTACGCGCACGGCGATCGTTTCCGCGACGTCCGTCGCTTCGATGTTGCTCACGACGGAATGCCTCATCACGGACGTTCCCGAAGAGCCGAAAACCGCTCCCGCGCCGGATGCCGGCATGGGCGGCATGTATTGAGCCGACACGAAGTTTGACGCTTCGCAGAAAAGGGCGTTCCCGCGAAAATTTTTGCGGGAACGCTCTTTTTTTTTCGCGTTCCCGCGAAAAAAGTTGAAAAGTTTAGAAGTTGATTCGGCGCGTTGCGCCTGTTGATTCCCGCTTCGCGGGAGAGGAGGTTTTCAGTGAATAATTAATAGTGAATAGTGAATAACGCTCACCTTAAATTTTTGCCTACGGCAAAAATTCTTGGGGGCGGAGACGTCCACGTCTCCGCATTTTGATTTTTTTG
>CAVEBA010000001.1:1523-32714 GCA_963613695.1 Sphaerochaetaceae bacterium | reverse complement strand
CTTCGCTTGCCCTATGCTGTTGCTTGTCGCGCCGTTGGCGCTTTTTAGTTTCTTGGAAAGGATTTCGATGCGGAGACGTGGACGTCTCCGCCCCCAAGAAAACAATCCCTTAAAAAAACTTCTATTACTTCCGGTAAAAATTTTTCGCGTTCCCGCGAAAAAAGTTGAGGAGTTGAGAAGTTGATTCGGCGCGTTGCGCCTGTTGATTCCCGCTTCGCGGGAGAGTTATTACTTCATTTTTGCCTACGGCAAAAATTTAAGGTGAATTTTCCACCCTCCACCTTACACCCTCCGCCTTTTTGCCCTCGGCGAAAAAAAATCGGTTGCAAATCGTTTTTTTTTTTGCAAAATGACGCTCAACAACCGGGACGAAAATCCCGCATCTTCACACCGGACAAATTCAATCTTGAACAAACGCAAAATTCCCATGGCACACCGATATCTGTCTTCCGCCGACCGTTCCCGCGCACTCGTTCTCGGGCTCGTTTTTCTTGGTATCGGAGCCGCGTTGTTTTACATCGGCGGCGGCGAATTTATCTGCGGAGAAGACTGGCTTCCGCAACTCATGAGGCGTAGCACTTGGCGCGGGAACGGGTGGATGATCGGCTCCGAATGCGTCGCAATTTCTTTTAATGAAAAATGGTATGGGCTTCGTATTTGCTCCCGATTTTTCAATGCGCCGTTGCTCCAAGTCATCATGATCGGCGGCGCAATCGGCGCGACCTGCTTCTTCTTTACTATGTTGCGCAATGCGCTCTTCGGCGTCGAACCCGTCGAGAGCGACGACGCATGAGCGTTCCCGCGAATTTTTTCAACCGTTTAACGACAACCTTCAATCATTCAAAAAAATTATGAACATCACGAAATTTTCGACACTTCTCGCGATTGCGACGCTCCCGTTTTTGGCATCGTGCGCGGCGTTTTGGAACACGGCACACATCTCCTTCGGGCTGGAAAACAAAAGCCTGACGTATGCGGCAGCGGAAGACGCACTTAAAAACGGCGCCGATGTGAAAGCGTCTTTCGCGGGGAAATGCCTTCTGAAACAAGCCGCCGTGCAGGGGCGCCGCGACTTGGTCAAACTCTTTGTCGAGAAAGGCGGCGCATCGTGCTTTGATGCCGATACCGGCGACGAGCGCGACCCGTTTTCGCTCTTCATATACGCCTACGACCGTCGTGACGAGTCGCTGATGCTGTTTTGTCTGAAACATCCGGACGCCTCAAAAGAACCGATGCACACGCAGGTGCTGCAAGTCGCAAATGCAATGGTTAATGCCACAAGAAAAGGATATTACAGCCGAACGGTCTGGGGGGCAATTCTGAGCTCGGGAATTTTGTCTGCGGAAGAAGCTGCGGCAGCCGTCGCCACTGCGGCAGCTGTTGCCACTGAAAATCTTTCGGACGCGTGCCGACGGGGAGACACGGGCGACGTTTTCGCTTGGATCGATCGCGGCGCGGACGTGAATGCCAAAAATTCGAGCGGGAACACACAAATAATCGAATTATTGCGCGACAACACAGATTACAGAGTGGAGCGCAATCGCGAGGAAATTTTGGAAGCGCTCATCGCTGCCGGTGCGGACGTGAACGCCGCTGGTTCTGAAGGGCTCAGTCCTCTTTTTCTTTGTCTGACAACAAAAGACCGCATGGGATTTCGCAGCATGGGATGCCTGAAAATTCTCAGAAATGCTGGCGCGACATTTAGCAAGCTCGAGGCTACAGCTCTGCTCGAAAAAATCGTGAAAGAAAAAGAAGATGGATTTGTCGGTTTTACGTGGAGTGATTTGATTGAGCAAGGCGCGGACGTAAATGCGCAGATTGACGGGCATTCCATGCTCTACGTCGCGAAATCGAACTGCTCTAAATACAGCTCCATTCTTGAAAACGCGGGGGCGAAATTGCTCCCGGGCGAAACAGAACTACTTCGAGAAAAACTGAAAAAAGAGTTCACAACGGCGATTGCGGACTGCGATATCGAATCCGTCAAACGTTGCATTGCCGGAGGTGTCGATGTGAACGAACCCATTGTCGGGAAGGGGGAGAAGGAGGGGCAAACGTGTTCTCCGCTTTTTTTGGTGGAGCTGTTGCGCACTATGAATGAAGTCAACCGCAGCGCAGCGCTGAAACAAGGCACAAACGACACGGAGCGCGCTTATTTGCTTAATACTCTCGGATATTCTTATAGACCGGGAGAAATCGCAAAGTTGCTGAAAAACGCCGGCGCAAAAATGTCTGAAGAAGAGGAACGCTATATTAGGAAAACACGTTTACAGGCACTCATCGTCGGGGGTATATGGGAAGAGATTGCCGCCGGGGTGAAAAACGGGAGCCTTGATTTGAAAGAACCTTTGTTCGACGGAGAAAACGGTTTTCACGCATTGGCTCTTTGCAACTTCGATATTGACGAAAGCATCATCGCCGCGCTGAAAAAAGCGGGAGCTGATATCAACAAGAAAAACGACGAAAAGAAGTCGCCGCTGGCTATTGCGATTGAAAACTCTAACGTGAGAGCCGTATCGGTACTTCTGCGCCACGGCGCGAACCCGAATGATAACGTTCCCGTCAAAGGCGCATTCGGTGAAGCCGGGGAAATGCCACTGATGCGCCTTGCGCTCGAGCAATACAATAATCTCATCGCTCGTAAACGAAATGGCAAAGAGGTTGAGTGGGAAGAAATTAAAAGAGCCAACGAAGTTGTTTCGCTTATGGCGAAAGCTACGGGAACGGAAATAACGGATTTGTGAGATGCTCAGAAAGATAATGTCATTTTTTATAGGTGCTTTTCGTAAAGTTAAAAACATTTGGAATAGAATTTGGGGAAAGAAAACTATGGCAAATTACTTATTGGAATGTGAAATCGTCGGCGGGGAAATAGTAAGTCCTGCGGGATCGAATTTGGTTTGTTCTGTCTGTGTGTCACCCATGAATCGAATTCGTAAATCGGATTTGATAAGCGGGAGCCAAGTCTTCAGCGTAGCTGTCGAAGAAAAGTCTCCGAATAGCTTTGCCGTTGATACGAATAGCACACTATCAAGGTCAATTTCTCTGGACGAACAAGGGCAGACATCGCTTTGGGTTTCGAATCCGTCGATGGCAACAGCGCTCCTTTCCTGCAATGGAATGCGGGTTGTTTTAGAATTGGCACCAAAATTGAATAGCGATGATTTAACCATCGTCGGCTTCAAGGCGCAGTTCTGACGCGGGAGAGAGAAAAATGGCGGGGAAGTTTCCGGAGTTTGGGTTTGTTGAGCGTCCGCCGCATTCGGCGGAGATGCTGACGTTTGATTCGCTCGGCGAATTGCTCGATTTTGGGATTGAAAAATTCAAGTCGGACGGGGACGCGCGCTATTTCTTTCGCGGGGAGTGCGCCGTTTTTCCCGATCCGACGCCGAGTCTGCTTCGCTCCGTGGGTTTCCTGCGCAACGAGAACAAACTTTTTCAAGATGCGCAGAATCGCGTTCCCGCGCTTTTCGCGAATTGCCCGACGACGTTTGACAAGCTCTGTCAAATGCAACATTACGGCTTTCCGACGCGGCTCATCGACATCTCGACGGATTTGGCGATGTCGTGGTTCATGGCTGTGGACGGTTTTTTCGGGAACGCCGTGGCGGAAAATCTCAACAATCCGAACGGCGCGTTTTACGTGCCGAGCATTCTTGTTTTTCGCGTGCCGCGGGAACGCGAAAAATTTGTCGATAGCGATTTGGTCGCGACGCTGTCGAACGTGGCGCGGATGAAGCCGGAATTCAATTCCGGGGAGCTGCGGCACGAGGTTGCGCAGGACAGGGCGGATTTCCGCGAAGAGTTTTTATTGGAAAACGCCCGCGAAGATTATTCCCGCAACTGGATGGTTTACCCGCGCATGTCGAACCCGCGCGTAAGGCGGCAGAAAGGCGCGTTCATTTTGTGCGGGCTTACGAAAGAAAACTGCGTTCGTCTCTCGCGCGGGGGAAAGGCGGACAAAATGCTCAAAGATGCCCGAACGGGCTTGCGCTATCCGAAATTTGAATGGGATCCGCAAAGGCGTTCGTCGGATATTTCGATTTGTGCGCGCTTTGTGCCGTCGCAAAAATATTTTAGCGTTGTTTCCGAGGCGGCGGGAACGCGGAGGACGTATCGCGATATCGAGCGGATTTTCGAAGCGGTGAAAAAGTTTCGGGCGAAAGTTTTTGAAGAGCTCGCATTCGTGGGCGGCGGCGAAGCCGATGCCTACGCGGACGACTTTAAGCGTCAGTCGGACATTTCCCGGCAGAGTTTTTTGTAAGTGTTTTTTTTCGCGGGAACGCGAAAAAAGGTGGCGGTCAGTCTTTTTTCTTCAAGTGTTTCGGGAGCGCGGATTTACGGGAACAGCCGCAACCGCAGGAGCAGGAAATTTTCGGATCGCGAATTTCGTGAATTTTTTTTCGCATCCGAAAAGCAAGGTAGAGCAATGCGCCGAGCACGAATACGGCGGCAAAAATAATGTCGAGCATGGCGAAAAGGGGGAAGGATGGTGTAAGGTGTAGGGTGTAGGGTGGAAGGAAGGTGTAGGGTGGAGGGTGTAAGGTGTAAGGGAATTACACTCTCCACCCTCCACCTTACACCTTCTTTTACAGGAACAGACTACCGATTTGGCAGCAGAGCGTGGCGCCGATCCACGCGAGCGCCGTCATTTGCACCCACGCGATAATCGCCCATTTCCACGAGGATTCGCGAGCGATGACGACGATTTCTGCGAGGCATTGTCCGCACAGCGCGAAGAACACCATGATGCCGATGATGACCGGAATCGTGAACACGGGCTGTCCGGCGCGCGACGTTCCCGCGTCCCATTTCGTGTTGAGCATCGAATCCTGCAGCGTGGTGCTTTCTTCGTCTTGATCTCCGCCGAGCGAGAAAATCGTGCCGAGCGTGGCGACGATTCCTTCGCGCGCCGGGAACGACGCGAGCACGCCGATCGTGATGCGCCAATCAAATCCGCACGGTTCGAAAACCGGTTGGCAGAAGCGCCCGAAGCGTCCGAGGTAGGAATCGACGAGACAGGCTTCCGAAACGCGGTTGTCTGCTTCCGCGGCGAGATCGTCGCGGGAAATCACTGCGGAAATCAGCTCCGGCGAAACTTTGAGTGCGGCGGAATTTTGCGCGATGAAGTTTTCGCGAATTTTTTCTGCGCGAGCTTCAAGCTCTTCGGACAAGGCTTCGACGGCTTCGTCGGAGAGCGTGATTTTGACTTCGGCGAAATCTTCGGCTTCGTCCTCGGAGGCGAGGGCGGCGGCGATTTCTTCCGCGGGAACGCTCAGCTCGGCGACTTTTTCTTCGACGAACTTTTCCTTGTCGGCGGCGATTTGTTCGGAGACGCTTTCGTTGAGCGCTTCGACGTTCACGCCGGCGGCTTCGGGGATTTCTTCGCCGTCGATAATCGCGGCGTAGGCGTCCGGCGAAATTTTCAGCTCGGCGGAATGTTCGGCGATGAATTCGTTTTTCACGCCGTCCTTAAACGTGTCGTCTTCGCTGTAGGGGAAGAAAAGCAACGCCCAAACGATAACGTTCACGGCGAAAATAATCGTTCCCGCGCGTTTCGTGTAAGCGACGCCGCTTTGCCAAACGCGCAACGCAACATCTCGAACGCGCGGCAACTGATAGCGCGGCATTTCGAGCACGAACGGAGTCGTTTTCGCTTTCATCACCAAGTGCGTGTAAATCCACGCCACGGGAACGGCGACCACGATCCCGACGAGATACATGCAGACGAAAACCGTCGCCGCGACCGTCGGATTTGTCAGGCGTCCCAAAATCGCGCACATCAGCACGTAGACGGGCATACGCGCGCCGCAGCTCATAAACGGCACGGCGAGAATCGTTGCCAGTCGCGCTTTCGGATCTTCGATTGTGCGTGCGCCCATGATGCCGGGAATCCCGCACGCGAAGCCGGAAAGCATCGGAACGAAACTTTTCCCGTTCAAGCCGCACCAACCCAAAAGTTTATCCATCAGAAACGCCGCACGCGCCATGTAGCCCGTGGATTCCAGCAATCCGAGGAAGAAAAACAGAATGAGAATTTGCGGCAGGAAGACCAACACGCTGCCGACGCCGGCAATCGCGCCGTCCACGACGAGCGATTTCGCAATCGGGTAAGCGTCCATTTTCCCGCCGACCCATTCGCCGAGCGCGCCGAATTGCTCTTCAATCCAGTCCATCGGAATTCCCGACAGCGTGTAAAGGCAGTAAAACACGCCATACATGATGCCGAGGAAAATGACGAAGCCCAAAACGCGGTTCAGCAAAATCTTGTCCACGATCGACGTGAACGTTGTTTTGTGCGGTCCCTGATGCGTCGCGCCGTCGAGAACTTGGCGAATGAATTCGTAGCGTTGAAGCGCTTCCGTGGAGTGCGGATTTTCGCCGACGGCGCGAATGCATTCGCGAGCGTTTTTCAGCGTTGCGCCGAAGTTTTCCATGTCTTCTCCGGCGAAACGATCGGCGAGCGGGGACGCCACGTCGAAAATAACGCGTTGAAGTTCCGCATCGGTAACGTTCTTGCGATTTTCTTCGGAGATGCCCGCGCGCAACGTTTCAATCGCCTTGCGCGTGCCTTCGTTCCATTGCACCGTTTTCATCTGCGCACGATATTTCAGCGCATCGGAAATCGCCTGCTTCAGCGCGTCGATTCCCTCGCCCTTGCGGGCGGAAACGGCAATCACGGGAACTCCGAGTCGTTCCCGCAAAAGGTCGGTGTTGACGCTCAGCCCGTCGCGGCGTGCGACGTCGATTTGATTGAGCGCGATGACCATCGGAATGCCCAGCTCGGCAATTTGCGAAACCAAGAACAAATTGCGGCGCAGGTTGTTGACGTCAACGACGCAGACAATCGCGTCCGGCTTCGGCGTTCCCGTGTTCGCCATGCGCCCGGAAAGCACGTCGATGACAACGCGTTCGTCGAGCGAAGTCGCCGCCAGCGAATAAATCCCGGGAAGGTCGACCAAATCGACTTTTTCGCCGTGGACGAGTTTGAGCGGACCGGAATATTTCGAAACCGTCACGCCCGGATAGTTGCCGACGTGCTGTCGAAGCCCCGTCAGCGAGTTAAAAAGCGTCGTCTTTCCCGTGTTCGCGTTCCCGACGAGCGCCACGCAAGGATAGCCGCTCGACTCGCGAACGCCGGAATTTTCCGGCACGTCATCGCAGCAGCAGCAATGTTTGTTTTCTTCAGAAAATTTTTCCATAAAAAGAAAGTGCGGGAAAAATCGGCGCCTCCGAAAATTCGTTCGACGAAAAAAAAATCTCGCCGAGCAAACATCGCGGACGCTCGCCGTTCCCGCTTTTTTTTGTTTAACCGAAATAGAAATTCGCTTCGAATCAGCCGACGGCGGGAACTTCCACGCGGACGCGAGCTGCATCCGAGCGACGAATCATCACCTTTTGGTGGCAAAACGAAATAGCAATCGGATCGCCGAGCGGTGCAACGTGAACTACGCGAACTTCAGCTCCGGGCATAAGCCCGAACGCCATCAGCCGCTGATTCACGGAATCGTTCACGTCGATGTCGCAAACACGCACCTGCTGACCGACTTTGACTTCTGACAACGGAATCATTTTTTGTAAAATCTTGAAAAAATATCGAAAATTCGGAAGCCGCGGGAACGGAAACGAAAGAATATGGCAAACAAGTTCCCGAGACTTCCGAACTTTCAATAAAAAATCAGAACACCATTCCGAACTGCGCGGCGACAATCATGTCATCGGCGGTCGTGAACAGACGCGGCGCAACGCACGCCGTGATCCACCAATTTTCCGCTTCGTAGCAGACATTCGGTCCGGCGTAGAACTGATTTTCGTCATAGCCGTCCTTGTCATACAAAATCGACCACGCGGCTTCAACGCCGAGACGGAATCCGTCGACGATCTGATACGACGCGCCCGCGGCGAGCACGTATTCCGTGGAGTCAAAGGTCGAATCCGAGCTGCCCGTTTCCGCCTTGTCGCCCTTTACCGACGTGAACGCGACGCCCGGCGTGAACGCCAAAATCAAATCGCCGTCCAAGAAGTTTTTCTGGAAATTCAGACCGAGCTCAAACGTGATGTCGCGTGCGCTGTCCTGATTCGAATTGGCCCACGCCCACGAGAAACCGCCGACAAAGGCGAGTCCGAACGGATTTTCCGCGTTCTCGGGATCGAGAATCTGATTTTTCAGCCCGAGGGAAAGCCCCGTCAGATTGAAGTCGTTCGTGCGCGATTCGCCGAGCTTGCGCGCGCGGTGCCCGCTCACGTAATCGTGTGAGAAGTCGAGCGATGCCGCGACTTCGAGCGTTTCCGTTGCCCCGTAGGCGAGCTCCAGCGCAGGACCGGAGGAAATCGCCGTTTTGTGATCCGTGGCGATGGCGCTCTCCCAGTTCAGGTGAGCCTCCAAATCGCCTTTCGCGGCGGGACAGGCGTCGTCGGTGAGCACAAACACACCGGCAAGCGCGTTAACTGCGGTGCTCAACACCGCTGCCGACACGAGCGCCGGCTTTGATAACTTGCTGATATTCATTTTTTTTATGGTATTAGGAAAAACGATGGGCAACAGAAAATGAGATTCATTCTCCGTTGTCAAGCGATTTTTAAGAACGAATCTCATTTTTTTTCGCGGGAACGCGAAAAACCGCCCGCGAAGCGGACGGTTTAACTGATAGCGGATAACTGATAGCTGATAACTTTTTTTGCCGCAGGCAAAAAGTTGAGGAGTTGAAAAGGTTGAGGAGTTTAGGAGTATCGTGCGGTTTTTGCCTACGGCAAAAATTTAAGGTGAGCGTTATTCACTATTCACTATTAATTATTCACTGAAATCCACCTTACACCCTCCACCTTACACCCTCCACCGTTTTTTTGCCTACGGCAAAAAAACTCTCAAAGCGTTCCCGCGACGGCGGCGGCGTTGATTTTTGCGATGAGCGAGGTGGTGGAAAATCCCGGGAGGAACGGCATGAAACGGATATCCGTTCCCGCGTCGAGCAGAGCGGCGCGTTCGTCGGGATTGAGTGTTTCGAGCGTGTAATCGCCGGCTTTCGCGTAGATGTCCGGCGCGAGCGCACGGATTTCCTTGTCGAGGCGCGGCGTGGAAAAGAAAAAGACTCCGGCGACGAATTCGAGCGCGCCGAGCGTGTAAGCGCGTTCGAGATCGCCCTGCACGGGGCGCGTCGGTCCTTTGAGTGCGCGAACGCTTTCTGCGGCGTTGAGTGCGATCCAAAGTTCGTCGCCGAGTTTTGCGGCTTCCCGCAGGTAAAAAACGTGCCCGCAATGCAACAAATCGAAACAGCCGTTTGTGAGCACGAGTTTTTTCCCTTGTGCTTTCAGTTCGGCGCGCCGAGCGACTGCCGCGTCAAGCGACGGGAACAGTTTCGGATTGCGTTGCAGTGGCGAATTCATGGCGCGCGCGGGAACGGTGCGGGGAAAAATTATCCGCCGATCGTGTCTTTGCCGTAGTATTTGCGGAGTGCTTCGGGAACGCGCACGGTGCCGTCCGCCTGCACGTTGTTTTCCAAAATTGCCGCGAGCACGCGCGGAAGCCCGAGTCCGGAGCCGTTGAGCGTGTGCACGGTTTCCGCCTTGCCGCCGTCTTTCGGACGGAAGCGAATGCCGGCGCGGCGCGCCTGAAAATCCGTGAAGCAGGAGCAGCTCGAGACTTCGAGCCAGCGTTTTTGTCCGCCGGCGAAAACTTCGAGGTCGTATTGTTTTGCGTGCGGGAACCCGATGTCGCCGGAGCAGATGAGCAAAACGCGGTAGGGCAGATTGAGTTTCTGCAAAAGGCGCGCGGCGTCGTCTTTGAGCGTTTCGAGTTCTTCAAATGAATGGTTCGGGTGCACCCATTTCACGAGCTCTACTTTGTCGAATTGGTGCAGGCGATTGAGCCCGCGCACGTTTGCGCCCCAGCTTCCCGCCTCGCGGCGGAAACACGGCGTGTAGGCACAACGGCGAATCGGCAAATCGCGTTCGTCGATGATTTCGTCGCGGAAAAAATTCGTGACGGGAACTTCCGCCGTCGGGATCATGTAAAAATCGTCCTGCGGCGCGTAATACATTTGTCCTTCCTTGTCGGGAAGTTGTCCGGTCGCGGTTGCCGAAGCGGGATTGACCATGATCGGCGCCATGACTTCTTCGTAGCCGGCGGCGTGTGCTTCGTCGAGGCAAAATTGAATCAGCGCGCGCAGCAGTCGCGCCATGTCGCCGACGTAGAACGGGAACCCGGCGCCCGTAACTTTGACGCCGCGTTTGAAATCGATTGCTTTTTCAAACCACGGAAGCTCCCAGTGTGCGACGGCGTTCGGCGAAACGAGTTGCGCGGGATCGCCCCACGTTCCCGCGACGACGTTGTCGTTCTCGTTTTTGCCCACGGGAACGCTTTCGTCGGGAATGTTCGGCACGGTGAGATAAAGTTTGCGCCATTCTTCTTCGACTTCGGCAACCTGTTTTTCAAGCTCTTTCGTTTTGGCGGAAATTTCTTTCATTTCGCCGACTTTGGCGAGAAATTCCGGCGAGCCTTTTTTCATCGCCGCCATTTCCTTGTTCGCGGCGTTTTGCGCGGAACGCGACGCTTCAAATTCGCCGACGAGGGCGCGGCGCTTGGCATCGCAGGCGAGAATCGCGTCGAAATCGACGTCGAATTTCTTCGTCGCCAACCGTGCGCGAATCATGTCGATGTTTTCACGGAAAAATTTGATATCGAGCATTTTTTGAAAAGATGAAAGGTTGCGGAAATTAGAAATGAGGAATTAGGAATGAGAAAGAAGTCTTTCTAATTTCTAACTTCTCATTCCTAATTTTTTTCCTTAAAAAACTTCTTCCGGTTTGAAGAAGCGCGCGATTTCTGCGGCGGCGGATTCTTCGCTGTCGGAAGCGTGGCAAATGTTGTAAGTAACGATTTCCTTGTTGCCGAAATCGCCGCGAATCGTTCCCGCGGGAGCGTTTGCGGACTTCGTCGGTCCGAGCAATTCGCGGACTTTCGCGATTGCGTTTTCTCCGCGCAACACGGCGACGATGACCGGGCGCGACATCATCCAATTTGAAAGAAAATCGAAATACGGTTCGTTCACGAGGTGCGCGTAGTGGCTGCGCACGAGTTTGTCGTCGATGTGAATCATTTTGCATGCCGCGAGCGTGAGTCCCGCCGCTTCAAAGCGCGCGAGCACCGTTCCCGCAAGGTTTTTTTCCATGCAATCGGGCTTCAGGATGATGAGAGTTTTCTGAATCATAAAAAATAAAAAACGCTCGAAAGAAGAAACTCTTTTGCGTTCGTTCCCGCAACAGAATTTTCGCAAGCGGCGTTCCCGCCGGCGTCGTTATTCGTCGCCGAAGAGATTGAGCTCGCCTTGTATGCGCTCGCGAAAACGCCGCGCGCTCGAGCTTGCGCGAACCAAATCGAGAATTTCGGAGTTCGCGAAATAAGGATGTTCGCACATGTTGATGAGCAGATGCGCCGCCGCAATCGCATCGTAGAGCGCACAATGGAAGCGGGAACGCGTTCGCGGACAAAATTTTTTCGCATCGCGTTCGATTCTGTCGGCGATATCGAAGCGCGCGACGAGTGCGCCCAGCCCGTGTTTCGGTTCGTGCGGGAACCATTCTTTGGCGATGCGGCAAGTGTCGACCCACGGTCCCCAGTCGGTGGTCAGCGGTCGCGTTTCCAGCGAGAAATCCGGCACCGTTCCCGGAACGGGCCAAACGCTTGTGAGCATTCCGATTTCCGCCGGCGCGTGGTGCGAACCGAGCAGGCCGTTCCCGCGCAATTTTTTGAAAAAATCCCAGTCCGCATCGACGGGCGGACGCCCTTCGACATCGTCGTCAAAAATTCCGTGAACTTCGGATTCTTCGAGCGGGATTGGCTCGCGCACGGAGCAGAGCCGCGTTGCCGTATCGACGATGCGCCCGCCGAACAGCGTCGCGACGCCGTATTCGACGATTCCCGTGCGCACGGAACCCTCAAAATCCAAAACGTGAATCGGAACGTCCTGCCAAAACATTTTCGAACGAAAGAAAAAGATTTCAGAAATCGACGCCTTTGATGAGGCGTTGCGCGACTTTACGTCCGGTCATTTTTTCATACCACGCCGCGCAGGGCGCGGGAACGCTCATTTCGGAAAGAATTTCGTCAAACGCCTGCACGCGCGTTTTCAGCTTTCCCGCGAGCGGATGCAAAATGAGCGAAAGATCGCGCGGACGCGAATTTGCCGCGCCGCCGACTTTTTCGTAGCTCGTTTTTTCAATGAGTTCTTCCGCGGGAAGACCGAAGTGCCGCGCGATGCGCTCGCCGATTTCGAAACGCGAGAGTTTTTCTCCGCCCGCCCAGTGATAAACACCGCTCAAATTCGGGCGTTCGCAAAGCTCGACGAGCGCGTCCGCCAAATTCGAAACGCTCACCGGCTGGCGAATTTCTTCTGCGAAGAGCGGAGTTTTTTTGCCCGCCGCCCAGTCGGCGAAAAGGCGTTCGTGCAGGCTTTTGTTCCCGCGCGGAGAATTGCCGGAGAGCAGCGTCGTGCGAATTACGGCGGCGTTTGCCTTTCCGAATTTCAGCACGTCGCGCTCGCCGAGCAGTTTTGTCTGCGCGTAAAGATTTCGCGGGAGCGGCATATCCGTGTGCTCGTAGTTGCCTTTGTCTCCGTCGAAAACCATATCCGTCGAAACGTGAACGAAGCGCGCGGAAATGTGATTTGCGAGCATCGCGAGCGTGCGCGGGAGCGCGGCGTTGAGCTTCTCGGCGCGCGCGTGATCCGCTTCGGCTTCTGCGACGGATGTTACGCCCGCGCAGTTCACGATCGCATCGGGAAATTCCTGCAAAATGAAGCTTCGCAACGCATCGTCGTGCGTCAAATCCGTTTTGACGCGTCGCACCGCCGGCGGAAAAAACACTTCGTTTTCGTGGAGAATCGCCGTCACGTCGAACCCGCGCCGCAACGCGGAAAAAACCGTTTCGCGTCCGAGGAAGCCCGACGCACCCGCAATGATTACCTTCATGCGGAAAACTCTAACCTTTCGCATAGTTTTTTCAAGCGCCCGAGCGTTCCCGCAGTCGGTGCGCGCGGGAACGCTCGGGAAAGCACGTTGAAAATTTTGCGAAAAAGTGATTTAACGGAAGCCCACAAAGGGCTGATACTCAATGAATTTTGACCTTCTCGTCATCGGCAGCGGAATCGCGGGACTGAGTTTCGCGATCAAGACCGCCGCCTCCGGTCTGCGCGTGGCAATCGTCACCAAAAAAGCATCGGCGGAATCAAACACCAATCACGCGCAAGGCGGGATCGCCTGCGTGTTTGACCAAGCGGACGATTTTGAAAATCACGTGCGCGATACGCTCATCGCCGGCGACGGACTTTGCGACGAAGCCGTTACGCGCGCAATCGTCGAAGCCGCTCCCGCGCGCATTCGCGAGCTCATCAAAATCGGCGTCGATTTTTCCAAAGGCGAAGACGGCAACTACGATCTTACGCGCGAGGGCGGGCATTCGCACCGGCGCATTTTGCACGCGCACGATTTGACCGGAAAGGCAATCGAAGACGCGCTGCTCGCCGTTGCCGCAAAAAGCCCGAACATTTCGTTTTTCGAATATCACATGGCGATCGATCTCATCACGACGGCTCGTCTCAAAGATTCGAAAATTTCCGCGACCGATCCCGAAAATCGCGTGCTCGGTGCCTACGTGCTCGACGTCGCGTCCGGGAAAGTGCTCACGTTTCGCGCGGGAGCGGTCGTGCTCGCAAGCGGCGGGATCGGGCAAGTTTATCAATACACGACAAATCCCGACATCGCTACGGGCGACGGCATCGCGATGGCGTATCGCGCGGGAGCGCTCGTGCGCAACATGGAATTCGTGCAGTTTCACCCGACGGCGATGTATGCGCCCGACGGTTCCCGCGAGCTCATTTCCGAAAGCGTGCGCGGCGAGGGCGCGATTTTGCGCGATATTCGCGGACGCGCGTTCATGACGGATTACGACGCGCGCGGCGATCTTGCTCCGCGCGACATCGTCGCCCGCGCCATCGATTCCGAGATGAAAAAATCCGGCGCGCCGCACGTTTGGCTCGACATTACGCACAAGCCTGCCGATTACTTGCGGGAACGCTTTCCGCACATTTACAATACTTGCCTCGCGCACGGGATCGACATGGCGAAAGAAAAAATTCCCGTCGTTCCCGCGGCGCATTATCTCTGCGGCGGCGTGAAAACCGACATGAACGCGGCGACCGGCGTTCGCGGGCTTTACGCTTGCGGCGAAACCGCGTGCACCGGCTTGCACGGCGCAAATCGGCTCGCCTCCAATTCGTTGCTCGAAGCGGTCGTGCTCGCGCACAACGGCGCCGCCGCCGTTGCCGATTTTCTCGCGAAAAATCCTCTTCCCGAGGCGGACGTTCCCGCGTGGCAGGACGGCGATGTGCAGGACTCCGACGAACGCGTCGTGCTCTCGCACAACTGGGACGAGCTTCGCCGCACGATGTGGGATTACGTCGGCATCGTGCGCACGACAAAGCGCCTTCACCGCGCACTCACGCGCGTGCGCATGCTCAAGTCCGAAATCAACGAATACTACTGGAATTTCAAGGTTGAAGCGAAATTGCTCGAGCTGCGCAATCTCGTGCAAATCGGCGAAATCATCATTTTGTGCGCGATGCAGCGCCACGAATCGCGCGGCTTGCATTGCACGCGCGATTACCCGACGAAGTCCGCCGAGATTTACGATTCCGTCGCGCTTCGCCCGGATTTTCGTCCCGAAGAACGCGTCGGAAATAAACTCTGATTTCGGCGCGTTCCCGCGGGAACGCCGAAAATCGGATTTTTCGAAAAAAGCCCCCGATTTTTCCCGAAAAGGAAAATTTTCGGGGCTTTTTTTCAAAAAACGGGCTCGAAATCGGAAATTTTTGTAAAAATCGGGCGTTTTTTTGTTGAATCGGTTTTTTCTCTCGGAAATACTGTTCGCGTCTTTCGGTCGGTCGTCGATCAGAAAGATTTTTCCGAAAAATTCAAAAGACCTAAACATAAAATGAGCGATTCAGTTATCGATTCCGTCTTGCAAACCGTGGTCGCGCGCGACCCGAACCAGCCGGAGTTTCACCAGGCGGTTGAAGAAGTTCTTCACAGCCTCCGCGGCTTCCTCGAGAAGAATCCGCAGTATGCGAAAGCGGGACTGCTTGAGCGCATCGTCGAACCCGAACGCGTGATCATGTTCCGCGTGCCGTGGGTGGACGACGCCGGCAACGTCCGCGTCAACCGCGGTTTCCGCATTCAGATGAACAGCGCCATCGGGCCCTACAAGGGAGGTTTGCGCTTCCACCCGTCGGTGAACCTGAGCATTCTCAAGTTCCTCGCGTTTGAACAGGTTTTCAAAAATTCGCTGACGACGCTCCCGATGGGCGGCGGCAAAGGCGGATCCGATTTTGACCCGAAAGGCAAGAGCGACAACGAAGTGATGCGCTTCTGCCAGTCCTTCATGGCGGAACTCTATCGCCACATCGGCGCCGACCAAGACGTTCCCGCGGGCGATATCGGCGTGGGCGGTCGCGAAATCGGTTTCCTCTTCGGCATGTATAAAAAGCTGACGAAAAACTGGGACGGCGTTCTTACCGGCAAGGGACTGCCTTACGGCGGTTCGCTGATTCGTCCGGAAGCGACGGGCTACGGCACGGTTTATTTCGCGCAGGAAATGCTCAAGACCAAGGGCGACACGATCAAAGGCAAGAAAGTTGCGATTTCCGGCTCCGGGAACGTCGCGCAATATGCGGCGGAAAAATGCCTCGAGCTCGGCGCTACGGTGCTCACGCTTTCCGATTCCAACGGCACGATCGTTGCCAAGGACGGCATCACGAACGAACAGCTCGCGTGGATCATGGAGCTTAAGAACGTGACGCGCGGACGCATCAAGGAAGCCGCGAAAAAATTCGGTTTCGAATACCTCGACGGGCGTCGTCCGTGGTCGGTCAAGTGCGATATCGCGCTCCCGTGCGCAACGCAGAACGAGCTCAACGGCGACGAAGCCAAGACGCTCCTCGCCAACGGCGTGATCTGCGTGGCGGAAGGCGCGAACATGCCTTCCACGCCCGAAGCGATTGCCGCGTTCCAAGGCGCCAAAATTCTCTACGCGCCGGGCAAGGCTTCCAACGCGGGCGGCGTTGCGACGTCCGGTTTGGAAATGTCGCAAAACTCGCTGCGCCTTTCGTGGACGCGCGAAGAAGTCGATGCTCGCCTCCACGGCATCATGAAGAGCATTCACGAAGCGTGCGTCAAATACGGCACGCAGGCGGACGGCTCGATCGATTACGTGCAGGGCGCGAACGTTGCCGGCTTCGTAAAGGTCGCCGATGCGATGCTTGCGCAGGGCGTTTGCTAAAAGCGTTTCGCAAAACTCAAAAAAGAGCGTTCCCGTGTTCGCGGGAACGCTCTTTTTTTTCGGGAAAAAAATTAAAAACCGCCGCGGCTCATTCGGCGAGAACGCGCGTGATTTTTCCGGAAAGCGTGGTAACGGTCGCGGATTCGATTTTTACGGAAACGAGTTTCCCGAGAAACGAATCGTCCGCCGGGAAAACGATTTTGCGGTTCCCGCCGTTGCGCCCTTCGAAAATTCCATCGCCGCGTTTTGCGGGCGCTTCGACGAGCACTTCCTGTTCCGTGCCGACGAGCGATTCGTTGCGCGCGAGCGAATCTTTTTCGAGCACGGCGAGCAGCTCCTTGTTGCGAGCGTCTTTTTCTGCTTCGGAAATCGGATCGCCGAGCGCTTCCGCCGGCGTTCCCGCGCGAACGCTGTAGCGGAAAATATACGCCATGTCGAATTTCACTTCGTCGAAGAGCGAGCGCGTCAGCTCAAAATCTTCGCGCGTTTCTCCGGGGAAACCGACGATGACGTCCGTCGAAAAATACATGTCTTCCCGCGCGTTGCGGAGCGCGCGCACGAGCTCGATGAAGCGTTCCCGCGAGTAAGGGCGGCGCATCGCTTTGAGAATTTTGTCCGAACCGCTTTGCGCCGGCAGGTGAATGTAGTTGCACAGTTTGGGCAAACGGCGATACGCGTCCACGAGATCTTCGCGAAATCCGGACGGATGCGGCGAAGTAAAACGAATGCGCCACAGACCGTCGATTTCGCTGAGTTTTTCGAGCAGTTGCACGAAAGGCGATTTGCCGTCAATCGTAGGAAATTCGCGGATTCCGTAGCGATTCACGATTTGCCCGAGCAGCGTGATTTCGCGCGTTCCCGCGGCGACGAGTTCCCGCGTTTCCGCGACGATTTCGTCGATCGGGCGTGCGCGTTCGTGCCCGCGCGTTTTCGGAACGATGCAGTAGGCGCAACGCATGTCGCAACCTTGCATGATGGAAACGAACGCGGAAATTTTTCGTCCCGGCGTGTGCGCGCGAATCGTGTTTTGCGAGCCGGCTTCTTCGTCCAAATCGACGATGCTCGACGGGCGCGGACCGAGCCCGCGAAGCGTCGCGAGAAGTTTGTCGAGATGCTCGGGAACGCGGTGAAATTTTTGCGTGCCGACGAGCAAATCCAGATCGGGCAACGAATCGAGCAGGGCGCGTCCGCGATTTTGCGCCATGCAACCCATGATGCCGACGATGCGCCGCTTGCCGCCGTCGGCGTCCGTGCGCAAACGATTTTTTCGCGACGGGAGCAAGCGGTAGGCTTTGCCGATTGCCTTTTGTTCCGCCTGATCGCGAACGCTGCAGGTGTTCAGCAAAACGATGTCGGCGTCGTGCTCGTTGTCCACGATGGAATAGCCGCGCGCGCGAAGCATTTCGGCGACCGCCTCGCTGTCGCGCTCGTTCATCTGACAGCCGTAAGTTTTGATGTAAACTCGGTTCATGGGAAAGGCGAAGAGTTTCACGAAAACGCGGTGCGCTTTCAACAGCAAAGCGTTCCCGCGGGAACGCCGCGATTGTTTTTGGCTTTCGCCGTTCGGCGTTCCCGCGTAACATTTTTTTCGAAAAATGGCACGCAGTTCCCGCAGTCTTTGGACGCAAAAAATCCTCTCGGGGCACGTCGAGCGGAGCGAATCCGATGCGGCGTTCCCGCGATTTCGCGAGGGGCGCGCGTCGGCGGCGAACGTGTATTCCGGCGCGCGCGCGCCTTACGCGGGATTCGTGCTCGGCATCGATCCGAGCTTGCGCGGGAGCGGTTTCGCAGTCGTCGAATTCGTTCCCGGCGGCGAGCCGAAACTGCATTTTTCAAAAACGTTGCGGCTCGGGCGGGAACGCTCGCTCGCGTTTTGTCTCGGCGAAATTTACAAACTCTGCGCCGATTGTTGCGAAGATTTTCCCGTGCGCCACGTGGCGTTGGAGGAAACGATTTACGTGAACAATTTCAAAATTGCGCAGGTGCTGGGCGCGGCGCGCGGTGCGGCGATTGCGGCGGCGTCCGTGCTCGGGCGCGAAGTTTTTGAGTATCCGCCGTTGCGCATAAAACAGGCGGTCGTCGGTTTCGGGCGCGCGCAAAAATCGCAGGTCGCGGGAATGACGAAGCAAATTCTCCGCCTTTCGGACGAGCTTCCGTTTGACGAATCGGACGCCGCCGCCGCCGCGCTTTGCCACGGCTACACGTTTCGCGGCTGAAGATTTTTTTTCCCCGCTCGCTCGCGGGAACGCGCTTATTGCGGAGGCGGAATGCAACGCGCGCGAAAAACGTCCGGATACGGATAATGCAAAATGTATTTACCGGAAAAATACGCGTCGCCGAGCAGGGTTTCGAGCTCGACGATTTTCGCGGGAACGACGCCGAGCGCTTCGTTTTCGGGAGCGAGCTCGCCGCCTTTCCAGTAGAGCACGCCGTTCGCAAGCGAATGCTTTTTGCCCGGCGAAACTAATTTTTTCACAAGCCCGAAAAACGCGGGAAGGTTCGTGACGGCGCGCCCCGTGACAAAATCAAAATGTTTGCCGAGCTTTTCCGCGCGCACGACGCGAGCGTCCACATTTTTCAGCGCGAGCCGAGTCGCGATGTCGGAAACGACGCGGATTTTTTTCGCCACGGAATCCGTCAGCGTAAAATGCGCCTGCGGGAACAGCACGGCGAGAAGCAGTCCGGGAAAACCGCCTCCTGTGCCGACGTCCGCGACGCGCGCTCCCGCCATCAGCTTCAGAAACGTTCCCGCGGCGATGCACGGCGCGTAGTGGTGCAGCTCGAGATTGTCGATGTCCTTGCGCGACACGAGATTGATTTTCGCGTTCCACTCGCGGTGGAGCGCCGCCATTGCAGAAATTTTTTCCCACGCTTCGTCGGAAACGAACGGGAATAGCGCACGCAGTTTTTGAATCGCGTCGGACATTTTTCGCGCCTTACGAAACGCCCCGCTTCGTGGTGCGGTAGAACTCGACGAGCTTTTGAATATGCGGATTCGCCGCGAGCGCGGGATCGGCGAGAATTTTTTCCGCCGCCTGCGAACGATTCAAATTTTCGTGATAAATAATGCGATGCGCAAGGCGGAGCGCCGAGATGTCTTCCGCCGGGAAACCGTTGCGTTGGAGCGCGACGATGTTGACCGCTTTCGCGGAAACGTCCGCTACGCCTTCGACAATCATGTAGGGCGGCACATCCTGCGAGATGCGCGACATTCCCGCGAGCATCGAATAATCGCCGATGCGGCAAAACTGGTGAATGCCCGTGCCCCAACCGAAATTCACGTGGTCGCCGCAAACAACGTGCCCCGCGAACGCCGATTGCGAGCTCATCACGAGAAAATTCCCGATTTGGCAATCGTGCGCAACGTGCGAGTAGGCGAGAATGTTGTTGTCGTTCCCGAGCGTCGTGAACTCGCCGTCTTTCGTGCCGCCGTGCACGGTAACATATTCGCGAAACGTGTTGCGGTCTCCGATTTTAAGCCCGACGCGCCCGCCGGCGTATTTCAAATCCTGCGTTTTCCCGCCGATAACGGCAAACGGAAACACTTCGTTGTTCTCGCCCATCGTGGTGAAACCCTCGACGCAGGCGTGGTGATGGATCACCGTTCCCGCGCCGAGCGTAACCTCGCCGCCGATGTAGGCATACGCGCCGATTTCAACGTTTTCTCCGAGCTGCGCGCCCGGCTCGATTATCGCTGTGGGATGAATCATCGCGGGAAAGCTTAAAGGTTAATGCTTAAAGCTTAAAGCTTAAAGGTGTAGGGTGGAGGGTGTAAGGTGGGTGGCGGTTAAAATCTCCGCGGCTCTGCGTCTCCGTGAGAGAAAACAATCCCTTAAAAAAACTTCTATTACTTCCGGTAAATACTCCTAAACTCCTCAACCTTTTCGACTCCTCAACTTTTTTGCCTTCGGCAAAAACTTACGCTTTCGGCGCCGGCAGGATCGTGAACATGACGTCGGCGGACGAAACGGTTTCGTTTGCGACTTTGCATTCTGCCTCGGCGGTGAAAATCTTGTTCCCGCGGTTTTTCGTGATTTTCGCGTGAATGACGACTTGGTCGCCCGGCGTTACCGGCTTGCGGAATTTCACTTTGTCCGCGCTCATGAAGAACGTGATTTTTTCTTCGCCGGCGTTGATTTCCTTGATAGAAAGCAACAACAGCCCGGCTGCCTGTGCCATCGCTTCAAGCTGAAGCACGCCCGGCATGACGGGATTTCCCGGGAAATGCCCTTGGAAAAACGGTTCGTTGATCGTGACGTTTTTCAGCGCCGTAACTTCCTGCGTTTCGTGCTCGATATTAACGATGCGGTCGATGAGCGCGAACGGGTAGCGATGCGGCATCAAATTGAGAATTTGGCGAATATTGAGCGTTGTCGCATCGGGGGAAACGACGACTGCCGAGGACGTTCCCGCTTTTTTCTTCGGCGCGAGCATTTGTTCGCGGATTTTCGCGGTGAGTTTTGCGTTGAGCGCGTGCCCGGTGCGCACGGCGATGATGTGCGCTTTCAGCGGTGCGCCGAGCAACACGATGTCGCCGACGAGATCCATGATTTTGTGGCGAACAAATTCGTCCTTAAAACGCAGCGGTTCCTTGGAAATAATTTTGTCCCCGCGAATGACGATTGCGGAATCGAGCGAGCCGCCTTGAATCAGTCCCTGTTTCAGCAGCGGTTCGATTTCTTCGTAAATCGTGAACGTGCGCGCGGGAGCGATAAACGCTTCGTAAACGTCCGGCGTGATGTCGATCGTCAAGTGTTGCGTGTGGACGCCGCGGTCGTCGGCGGACGTGCACGTGATGCGCAAACCGTCGTGCGGGAGCGCGATGATGGAGCGGTTCCCGTCCGTCACGGAAACGGGTTCTTTCAGTTCGAAATATTTGCGTTCCTTGTCCTGTTCGACGATTCCGGCTTCTTGAATGAGAAGCACGTAAGGGCGCGCGGAACCGTCGAGAATCGGCGGTTCGGATTCGTTCATTTCGACGTAGCAGTTGTCGACGCCCATGCCGTTGAGCGCGGAATTGACGTGTTCGATCGTGTGCAGTTTGATGTGGTTTTGTTCGACCGTGGTTTGCCGTTGCATTTCCGAGCCGAGCACGAGATCGACGAGCGGGCGCACTTCGGGTTTGCCGTAAAGATCGATGCGGCGGAAGACGATTCCGGTGTCCGCGGGAGCGGGTTTGAGCGTAAGCGTCACGTCCCTGCCGGTGTGGAGCGCTTTGCCGCGGATTGAGACTTCTTTTTGAATCGTGCGTTGTTTCATTTTTTTTAGAAAAACCGAGAAATTGTTCGGGAGGATTTTTTCAAATGCGTTTCTGCGGGAAAACCGCTTTCCCGCGTTCCCGAGAGTTAAACAGAGTTCCCGCGCACTGCCAAGCTTTTACACTTCCCACCCTCCACCATACACCATATTTTACTCAAGATTTTTCCCGAGATCTTCGCGCATGAATGCGACGACGTCCTTGAATCGCGCGATATTTTCGGGATTCGCTGCCATCAGCGTTTCGTGCGCGTGGAGGATGGTGCAATTTTTCGCGGGAGCGGCGCGGCTTGTTTCCATTTCTGCGGAAAGCAACGCGGCGGCGGCGGGAACGCTTTCGCCCTCGGGCAAAAGCGTGAGCAGCTCCGGAAGTCCGAGATTTATGATGACTTCGCGAATGCGCCCGGCGGCGTTCTGGATATAAACTTCGCCGCCGATTTTGCGAAAATCCGTTGCCGCGCCGGCGATGAGCCCGAGCACGGTGCTGTCCACGCTGGAACAGTCTTTGAGATCGATGACGAGCGTGCGATGTCCGCTCGCGGGAGCGGCTTCGAGAAATTCTCCGAAGACGCGACACGTCGTGTAGGTCGCGCGTCCGCGCACGAGAACGAGAACGACGTTCCCGCCGGAAGCGACGGAATAGGAAGTATCGGGAAAGGAATTTTCCATGGCGGTGTTTTTATTTTTTTTGAAGAATTTTTCGCCGCGTTCAGTCGGCGGGAAGAAGATTATTCGCGGGAACGCCCTCGGGAACGTCAATGTTGGGAATTATTCCGGAGCGGTTGAACGTGAGCGCGTGCAGCGCGTCGATGAAATCCTGACGAATGCGGAAAATGCAATCTTTCGACGGCGAGCCCGCGAGCTGCGTCGTGCCGCCGAGACGGCGCGTCAGATAATAGACAAGCGTTTCGGTTTTGCCCGGCGTTTTTTCGCCGTCGGCGAGCAAAACGCGCACTTCGAGTTTGTAGCGCCACGTTTCGGGAACGCCGGAATCGAGGTAGGAGGAATCCGTGAAATCCCGAGAAAAATTCCCCGGCAAAAAGGATTCCGCGGTAACGGTTTCGACGGCGCGCAACAGCCCGGCGAGCGCTTGCGGGAACGGTCCGGCGTCCTTTTCGAGCGCGTCCGCCCAGTCCGCGACATTGTCGGGACGCTTTTCTTCGAAAAGAATTTTTTCGCGGGAACCGTCGATTTCGGAAAGTTTGACGGCGACGATTTTTCCGCCGGCGGGAAGCGAATAGACCAAGCGTTCCCGGAAATGCGCGGGCGAAACGACGAGCGCGTCGAGAATTTCCGGCGAAACGGAATAAATTGCCGTTCCCATTTTCGCGTGAATCGGCGTGTCTTTTTCTGCGGCGGGAGCGATCGAAAGCGTCTGCGGGCGGGAACGTCCGTTCGGCGCAAGAAATTCGAGCTCGACGATGCGCAACGGCGTGTTGAATTTCATCTGCTCGATGTCTTCGGGCGTTGCGACGTCTGCGACAAACGCTTCGCAGAGGCGGCGTTGCGCAGCGGAAAATTCCGGATTATCCGCGCCGGGAGCGCGAACGGCGCGGAGATTGCGTAACTCCGAAATGAGCCCGGCGACGATTTCCGGCGCGACCGGCGTCGCGGCAGTTACGGCGGAGCCGGGCGCGACGGGCATTTGCCACGAATTGTAAAGCGGGTTCGACGCGGCGGCGGTTTTTGCGGAAAGCAGTTCGGGCGCGGGTTCCGCCACGGCGCCGACAAATGCCGTTCCCGTGTTCGTTCCCGTGTCGTTTTCCGTGCCGGCGTTCCCGTCGTCGCGCACGACGTTCATGCGGTGAAGCACGAGAGAATTTTTTCCGTCGTGAATGGTGATCCCGATGAGCTCTTCCGGGCGAAAGCGCAGGAAAAACGGATCGCGCAAATCGTGTGCCGCGGTGCGCCACGCGTCCACGGTTTTCGCGGGAACGGTGAACACGGCGGGATTGTCTTCGAGCTTGGCGAAACGCGTTTTTTCGGAATGATTTTCGGAATCTTCGGCGCCGACGAGGAGCGTGCGGGAACGGTTTCCCGTGTCCAACGTGAAGCGGAGCGCGGGCGTTTTCAGTCCGAACGAATCGTTGGTCGCGGCATCGCCGGGAACGAAGCGCACGCAGGCGAGCGCGCAAAGTTCGCCGAGCGCTTTTTCCGTGAGTTGCGTATCTGCGGCGGCGGAAACGGGCGTTTCGAAATTCCACTGCGATTTTGCGTCCGCCGCGCCGTTCCCGTTGCGGGAACGCACGAGCCCGATGCGCTGTTCACTGCCGCCGGAAAACGCCGTGCGCACGGTAACGGCGCGCACTTCGTAGGGACGCACGGAAAAAACTTCGCGCGTGCGCAATTCGTCGGGCGTTTGCGAAATCGCGTTGAGTAGCGACATCGGCGCGGGAATGATGGATTTTTTGTCGGGCGAAAGCACGTAGACGCTGCGTCCGTCCGTCGTCGTGTTGCCGATGAAAAGTTCCCGCGTTCCCGCGGAATCGCGCACGGAAACGACGGCGGAGGGTTTTTCCAAACCGTAGCTCGAAAGCGTGTTGCCCGCGCCGGCGACTTCTTCGACGGAGAAGCCGAGCCCCGCATCGAGAAAGCGCAATTCATCGAGCAAACTTTTCACCGCAAAGGGATTCGCGCGCCACGGGAACGGTTTTTCCACCGACCAATCCAAGCCGTTGCGCTCGAGCGAAAAGGCGACTGCGCCGTTGGCGTCGCGCACGGAAACTTGCGAAATATCCGAGGAAAAAATCGACTGCGCGGAAATTTCCGTTTCGGCGTTCCCGCCGGCGTTTTTCCAAATAAGTCCGAACATCGCGAGATTCGCGACGATGAGAAAAAGTGTGAGCTTGAAACGCATGGGTAAAAAATCGGGAATGAAATTTTGGAGTTTTCAGTTTCTTTTTCTCCAATAAAAAACGAGCAGTCCGAACAACGCAAAACCCGCCGGGAAAAACAGAAAATTTCTGCCGACGTGCGCGAGATCCGGCGGCGTCGCTTTTAGGCGAAATTCCGAAATCGGGCGCGGCGGAATGTTCAGCATCACATCGCGATCAATCAGCCAATTCACCGCGTTGAGCAGAAAAATTTTGTTCCCGCCGTTTTCAAATTGTTCGTTGGTCGCAATGTCGCTCGAGCCGATGACGACGAGCCGCCCGCCCGGAATGTTCACGCCGAGACGCGTTCCCGCGACGCGTTCGGAAACGGCGCCGAGCGGCACGGGCCCGTCGATGTCGCCGCGTTGCACGTCGAAACGGTAGGGCGGATTGCGGTAATCGCGCTCGCCCCAGCTGGTCGGCGGCGCGTCGGGATTCGGGCTTTGCGAGGAAAAAAACAGCGGCGTAACCGTGCGCGTGCGGTCTTCCTTTGCGCCGAGATCCGCTTCCACGGAACGGAATTGCGAAGCAATAATCGGAAGATTCAGCGAAACGAGAATTTCCGCCGTCTTGTGCGGCTTCGTCGGGAAACTGCGCACGGCAACGTTCCCGTCGGACAAACGGCACAGCGGAGAAGTTTCGGTCACGAAAACGTCCTGCAACTGCAAGCCCCATTCGAGAAAAAGATTTTCCAAACCGCAATCCGCGCCCGGTCCGATCATCGCGAGCACGCGCCCTTTGCGTTCCCGCAGATAGCGCGAAAGTTTTTCCTCGGCTTGCGGAGAAATCGCCGTGCGCGGATCGGCGACAACGACGAGCGCGGCGTCCGCGGGAACGTCCGCCGCAACGGAAAGATTCAGCGTGTTCGTGTTGATTCCGCGGGAACGCAACGATTGCGCGAACGCGGAAAGCCCGTAGTTGCGGCTCGCGCTGTCGATGCTCAGCTCGCCGTTCCCGGAAAGAAAATACGCCGTCGGCGGCACATCGTCCGTCACGCTGAGAATTGCGGACATTATCGCTTCTTCGCCGCGAAATCCGTCGATTTCGGGTTCGTTCCCGCTTGCGCCCGGGCGCAGTCGCACGAGTTCCTCGGCGGTTACCGTGCGGCAATTGTTCCCGGAGAGCACGACGATTGCCGTTGTCGGCGGGAGCGTTCCGAATTTTTCCAATTCGCGATTCAGCCGCGTATTTTTCACGAGATCCGCGGTTTCGAAACGAATCCAGCCGGGGCGACGCGACTGTTGCGTTTCGTATTTGAAATCGTCTACGAGCCGCAAAAGCTGATTTCGCAAAAGGGAAATCGCGGCAGACTGTTCGCCGGGCGTTCCCGTGTCCGCCGGACGCAACGTTACGATGAGTCGCACCCACGGATTCTCCGCGGAAACGTTTTCGGGCGCTTTTTTCGCGAGTTCGTTGAGCTGCGCGCGCGTTTCCGCCCAAATGCCGCGCCGATTTTCAAAATCCAAATTCCAACGCCGACAGCACGCCGGTTCGGAGGCAATTTTGTTCAGCCCGAAAATGAGCGTGAGCGCGAGCACGATTTGGATGCAACGGTTCAATCTTCCGAGGAAGCGAACGCCGCGAAAATCTTTCAGCGAAAAAAGCGAAGGTCGTTTGCGCATGATTTCAGCCCTTCGATTCAATGTTGAGCGTCGTCAGCCCGAGCGCGAGCGCGGTTCCGCTCGCGAAAAGGAAGAACGGACGCGTGTCGATCAGCCCGCGGGAAAAGTTTTCCAAATGCCGAAACACGGACAAATAATCGATCATGTCGCCCAGCCCCGACAACGCTTCGTAATTTTCCAGCGGCAAAAGCCGAAGCATGCCGCCCGAGACGATGAGAATGAAAAGCGCGCAGCTCGTCAGCAGTCCCGCGACGAGCATCGAGCGCGTGAGTGAGCTCGCCAAAAGCCCCACCGCGATATAAAGCAATCCGCTGAGCGCGACGAAAATCGCCCCGCCTGTCAGCGATCCCGCCGCAAGCAGGCGCGGATCCGGATAAAGATCTTTCAACATGAACCACGCCGAAATCGGGAAGCCGAGCGCCAATCCCCACAAAAAAATGTAAAGCGCGTAGGCGGCGAAAAATTTTCCGAGCACGATCGGGAGCGCTCCCGTCGGCGTCGTCATCAGCGCTCCGAGCGTTCCCGTGCGCCGTTCTTCGGCAAAGGAACGCATCGTGAGCAACGGCACCAAAATCAGAAGCGGCACGAAAAAGAGTTGGAAAAAAACTTCCGTCGGGAGCGCATCGCCGAGCGCGCCGACCGCCGAGCGTTGCAGCGCCAACCAATAAAGCCCGCCCATCAGCGCGAGAAAAATCGTTCCCGCGACATACGTTGACGGCGAGATGAGGAGCATGCGCAGCTCGTATTTGAAGATGGTGAGAAAATGCTTCATTCCTTGATGTCGTAGCTCCGCTTGGTGGCGGCGATGAAAATGTCTTCAAGGCTCGGACGCACTTCGTGAAATTCGCGCACGAGCCAACCCTCGCCGACGAGTGCGGCGAGCGCGTTTTCCGGAGCGAGCTCGCTCGTCGCGGGAAGTTTCGCCGTGCGCAGGCGCGGCGCGTTCCCGCAATTTTCGGCGTTCCCGCCGTCATCGTCGTCGGGTTCAACGGTGCAACCTTCGCCGAGCGCGGCGCGAATCAGCTCCGCCGGCGCGTTCGTATCGATTGAAAACGTGCGGGAAAGAATAAATTCGCGGCGCAATTCGTCCGGCGTTCCCGCGGCGACGATGCGCCCGCCGTTGATGATGATGACGCGGTCGCACACGTTTTCGATTTCGGGCAAAATGTGGCTGGAAATCAGCACTGCCTTGCGTTCCCGCAAAGAGCGAATCAACGCGCGAATGCCCAAAATTTGGTGCGGGTCGAGCCCGATCGTCGGTTCGTCGAGAATGATGACATCCGGCTCGGACAACAGCGCATCGGCGATGCCCACGCGTTGGCGAAAACCTTTTGAAAGCGTGCCGATGAGTTTGCGGCGAGCCTTGCGCGCAAGGTCGCAGGCTTCCATCACGGCATCGACGCGTGCGCGAATTTCCTTGCGCGGCACGTTTTTCAATTTCGCGCGCCAACGCAGATATTCGATGACGCGCAATTCCTCCGGCAACGGATTGTTTTCCGGCATGAAACCGAGATGGCGTTTCGCGTCGAGCGGACGCGTCGCCACGGGAACGCCGCAGAGAAACGCCGCGCCGCTGTCCGCCTGTGTCAGCCCTGCGAGAATGCGCATCGTCGTCGATTTGCCCGCGCCGTTCGGTCCGAGGAATCCGACGATTTCGCCCGGACGCACGCTGAACGAAACATCGGCGACCGCGCGATGCGCACCGAACGTCTTGTTTAGGCGACGGACTTCGATCGCGGGAACGGCGCTGTCGGAATCTCCGTTGGGCATCGAAAAGAAAGGAAAAAATCAGGAATTTTTCGCGGTTTCGGCGGGCGTTTCGGGCTCGGGAATCTGCGTGAGCCGCGGCTCGATGGAAATCAGCAAACGCTTGCGATCCTGCCAGAAATTCGCGGGATCGAGCGAGCGATCCATTTCGTTGATCCAAAGGCGCGCTTCGTCGAGCGTTCCCGCGGCGAGCGCGAGCGAAGCGAGTTCATACATCGCTTGTCCGCGGTAGAGCGCGTCCGCATCGGGCGTTCCCGCGAGCGTTTTCAAAATTTCTTTTGCGGAAGCGAGCGCTTCCGGCGTTCCCGCGCGTGCGAGCGCCGCGGCGCGGGAAACGGTCGCGCGGTCGCGCATTGTCGCGTAGCCGTCAAGCTCGGCAAAAACGCGTGCGGCGTTCCCGAAAGCTTCCGCCGCTTCCGCATTTTTCCCCGTGCGCGCGTATTCTCCGCCGACGGCGAAATACGCCGTTCCCGCGATCGGGTCGGATTCGTTCGCCTTTGCAAATTCGAGTTTTTGTTCGAGCGTTCCCGCCGCCGCAAATTCCGCTTCGAGCCCGGCGATGCGCATTTTTCCGACTTCGACATACACGATTGCCGCGATAATCGCGACGAAGAGCGCTACGCCCGCCGCAATCGTTTTTTTGCCGTGCCGTTGCCAAAAAAGCCAAACGCGGTCTTCAAAATCCGCGTCCTGAAAATCCTCGTCCACGAGCACGAGATTGCGGTCGTCTCCGCGCGTTTTTTCTTTCTGAGAAAAGCGTCCGTTCATTTGTTTCGCCATGCCGCATAGAACACCCTTATTTGCCCGCAAAGTCGAACATTTTTCTCCGTTTGCGGAAATTCCCGTCGGCGCGGGAACGGCGTTCCCGCACTCAATTCGTGCCGTCGAATCGCGGCATCGTGAGTTCCGTGCCGGGAGCGTCCGAGCGGTTCACGCCCTCGCGCCGAAGCACTTTCAGCACCGTGAGGAAAAGAATTTTTACGTCGAGCGCAAACGAAACGTGGTCGACATACCACACGTCCAACTCGAATTTCTTTTTCCACGAAATGGCGTTGCGCCCGTGCGTTTGCGCCCAGCCCGTGACGCCGGGGCGGATTTCGTGGCGGCGCGCCTGTTCCCGCGAGTAGAGCGGAAGATATTCCGGCAAAAGCGGGCGCGGGCCGACAATCGACATGTCGCCGCGCAAAATGTTGAAAAGCTGCGGGAGCTCGTCGAGCGAGCTTTTGCGCAAAAAGCGTCCGAGCCGCGTCATGCGTTCGCGGTCGGGCAAAAGCGTTCCCGCGGCGTCGCGCTCATCGGTCATCGTTTTGAATTTGACGACGCGGAAAATTTTTCCGTCCTTGCCGGGCCGCGCCTGCGTGAAAAATACGCCGGCGCCCTTGTTCGCAAAATGCAACGCAACGGCGATTCCGGCGAGCAACGGCGAAACCGCAATCGTTACCGCCGATGCGAGCGCAAAATCAAACCCGCGTTTGAGAAATCGCGCATACATGGGCGGTTCAATACGATTTTGCGAAAACGACGCGCCGCGCGGACGGTTCGCCCGTGAACGGGCACACGCCCGGCTCCGGCGGGAACGCCGCATCGTCCATCGGAATGCAACGAATCGTGACGTTCAAATCCGCTTTGATTTTCGCTTCGACTTCCGGCGAACCGTTCCAGTGGCAGAGCGCAAAACCGCCGTGAATTTCGGGCTTGTTTTTGTTTTTCGGCGTGAAAAATTCGTAAAACTCGTCTTTCGAATTGATTTCGCGCGTGTTGTCCGCACGGAATTTTTTCGCGCGAGCGAGCAGGTTGTCCTGAATTTCTTGGAGTTTTTGCGGGAGCGTCGCGACAAATTCCGCGCGCGGGAACGCCGATTTTTCGCCCGTGTCGCGGCGTCCGACAAAGACTTTTCCCTCGGCGATATCGCGAGCACCGACTTCGACGCGCAGCGGCACGCCTTTTTTAATCCAGCCCCACGTTTTTTCGCCGCCGCGCAAATCGCGGTCGTCAATCGAAACGAGAATCGGACGCCCGTCAAAACGTTGCGCCGCAATTTCGGCGCGGAGCGATTCGCAGTAGGCGAGCACTTCGGCGCGTTGCGCGGGATCGCGGTAAATCGGGAGAATAACGACGTGGCGCGGCGCAAGGCGCGGCGGGACAACCATGCCGTCGTCGTCCGCATGCGTCATGATCATGCCGCCGATGAGGCGCGTTGAGACGCCCCACGACGTCGTCCACGCGTATTGCAGTTGTCCGGCTTCGTTTTGAAATTGAATGTTGCAGCTTTTCGCAAAATTTTGCCCGAGGAAGTGCGACGTTCCCGCTTGGAGCGCCTTGCGATCCTGCATCATCGCTTCGATGCAAAGCGTATCGATCGCGCCGGGAAAACGCTCGGACGCGGTTTTGTGCCCGCGAATGACGGGCATCGCCATGTAGTTTTCGGCAAAATCCGCATACACGTCGAGCATTTTGCGCGTTTCCGCTTCCGCTTCCTCGGCGGTCGCGTGCACCGTGTGTCCCTCCTGCCAAAGAAATTCCGCCGTGCGCAAAAAGAGCCGCGTGCGCATTTCCCAGCGAACGACGTTTGCCCACTGATTCACCAAAATCGGCAAATCGCGGTAGCTTTGCACCCACTTGGAATACGTCGCGCCGATAATCGTTTCCGACGTCGGACGCACGATGAGCGGCTCTTCGAGTTCGCCCGCGGGAACGAGTTTGCCGTTCTCGTCCGCCGCAAGCCGCGAGTGCGTGACAACGGCGCATTCTTTCGCGAAACCTTCGACGTGTTCCGCTTCTTTTTCAATAAAACTTTTCGGAATAAACAGCGGGAAATACGCGTTCACGTGCCCCGTCGCCTTGAACATCGCATCGAGGTCGCGCTGGATATTTTCCCACAGCGAATAGCCCCACGGCTTGATGACCATGCACCCGCGCACGGGCGAGTTTTCGGCGAGATCCGCCGCCTTGACGACTTGCTGATACCACTCCGGATAATCTTCGTCCCGACGCGGTGAAATGGCGGTTTTTGCTGCTTTGGCGCACATAATGACTTCCTTGTCTGTTTTTGAAAAATGCGAGCGCGCATCCTACGCGCGTTCCCGCACAAACGCAATTTTGAAAACCGCATCGCGGATTTTCAGTGAATAGCGAATAACGAAATCGGTAGGCTGGAGAACTGGTTAACTGGTGGACTGGTGAAGTGTGATTTTTGCCACGGCAAAAAGTTATCAATTATCAGTTATCCGTTAAACACTGCGGGAACGCAGATTTCGGCAGTTTTTTCTTGAACGTCGCGCGTAGCTCCAATGGAATTACGGCATGACAAAGACATTGACGAAACACGGAAACAGCTTGGCGC
>CAVEBA010000001.1:0-1513 GCA_963613695.1 Sphaerochaetaceae bacterium | reverse complement strand
ACACGGAGAAACACGGATTGTTTGCCGGCAAAAACACCCTTCGGTCAATCCGTTCGCCGTTTCTTTGCGACAATCAAAGATAAGCACACGCGGATTTGCTGCCGCGGGAACGGTTTTTTAGATTTTTCCGTGATGAAAAAAACTCTTTTGCTTACCGGGGCTCGCGGATTCGTCGGTCGCAACGCAATTTCGGAACTGCGGGAACACTATCTTGTTTCTGCGCTCGGGCGCGGAGCAGACAACGATGTCGCGGCGGATTTAGCGGCGGGCGTTCCCGCGCTTCCGCGCCGTTTCGACGTCGTTTTTCACGCGGCGGGTAGGGCGCATTGCGTGCCGCGAACGCCGGCGGAGGTGAACGAGTTTTTCGCCGTGAATGTTGCGGGAACGCGCAATCTTTGTCTCGCACTGGAAAAAGTCGGCGTTCCCGCATCGTTGATTTTTGTCAGCACGGTTGCTGTTTACGGACTCGAGCGAGGTGAAAATATTTCGGAAAACGCGCCGCTCGCGGGAACGTCGCCTTACGCACGAAGCAAAATCGAAGCAGAAAATTTTCTGCGAGAATGGTGCTCGCGCCACGGCGTTGTGTTGACGATTTTGCGGCCGTCGCTCATCGCGGGCGCAGATGCACCGGGTAATCTCGGTGCGATGGTGCGCGGGTTGCGTTCGGGGCGCTATTTTCGTATCGGACGCGGGAACGCTCGCAAGAGCATCGTCATGGCGCGCGATCTCGGGCGCGTTGTTCCGCTCGCGGAAACGCGTGGCGGTGTGTTCAATCTTTGCGCAACGCATGCACCGAGTTTCGCGGAGTTGGAAAAACTCATCACGACACAACTCGGCAAACGCGAACCGCGCGCCTTGCCTTACGCCGTTGCGAGATGTCTCGCCGCAATCGGCGATTGCTGTTTCGGGCGCGCGCCCATCGATTCCGCACGTTTGCGAAAAATCACGGAGACATTGACTTTTTCCAACCGCAAAGCGCGGGAAGCGCTCGGTTGGACGCCGCTCGAAATTCTTGAAAATTATCGGGTTTCTTATACCCCCCCCCAATAGCAAATTCGGATAACGTTTTTGCGTTCCCGCCGAGATTTTCTCGCGTTCCCGCGCTCCGAAAGGAGGCGGCGTGATGAAAATTTTGATTACGGGTATCGGCGGATTTGTCGGGCGGAATTTGGCGGCGGCGTTGCGTGAGGACGGGCACGAAGTTTTCGGGCTCGGGCGTTGCGCGGGAACGTCGGGCGCGCAGTTTTCGTGGAGCGATGTCGATGCGGGAACGCTTCCGAACGTCGATGCCGTGATTCACCTCGCGGGCAAGGCACACGATCTCAAAAACCGCACGGGAGCGCAGGTTTATTTCGACGTGAACACGGAGCTGACGAAAAAGATTTTTCGCCGTTTTGCGGAATCGCCGACGGCAACGCAGTTTTATTTTTTCAGTTCGGTAAAGGCGGCGGCGGATTTTGTGTCTGCCGGAGAGTTGACGGAAGATGTCGTTCCCGCGCCGCGCGGTCCTTAC